>DASWCI010000054.1:0-17966 GCA_036390195.1 Gemmatimonadaceae bacterium | reverse complement strand
AAGCTCGATGGCAGTAACCATCACTCCGTGCTCACTCAGTTTGATCGCTGTGTCTCCACTGCCGGCGTAAGCGTCGATAGCCGAGCGCGGCTCGTACAATCCGGCGCGGTCGAGCACGTATCCGCGGAGGATCTCCGCCATATCCGCATTTATCTGGACGAACGAAGCGCCGGGTGTGCGGTCCTGCCGCTTATCATAGAGAAGGCGACGCGGTTTCCTTTCGGCTGGTTCCCACCAGACCGCCGAGAGCGATGGTACGGCAGCGGAGAATTGGTCGCGGGCCGCCCAACTCTCGCCGCCCATCATTAATAGGGTCGGGCCGCCGCTCGTCATGCGAATGCTGCCACGCAGCTCATTCGCCTCCGGAAAATAGGCATCCGCTTCCATTACTTCGCGCCACGCTGCAACGACGCTGCGATCGGTTATCGGACAATCCGACAGTGCGAAGACGCTGGCGGGATCGTCGTAAGGGTGCAATCCGGAAATCCAGCGTGCTCCACGGCGGCGCATGGCCAGCGTCAACTTCGTGCGATAGCGCCAGTCTTTGGGGCTCCGCTCGATTGGCGGTGAGTCGACGCTGCGTTTGCCGATGCGCTGCAACGCATCTCGGATGATCAGCTGCTTTGCCGCCAGCTGTGATTCGTACGTCATATGCTGAAGCTGACAGCCGCCACATCTATCTCTCGTGTAGTGAGGACACGGCGGTTCGATGCGAACCGGGGAGGGATTCAGGACGTCGTGGAGGGTGCCGCGCGCGAAACGTCCTCTACCGGAGATCTGCGCCGTCACGATATCGCCCGGCGCCGTCCGCGGAACGAACACAACCAGCCCATCGCTCCTTCCTACACCGTCCCCGCCCGCGGCAATAGAGTCGATCGACACGCTTGCGAGAGCCATCAGCTGCGCAACCCTTCAGTGCGCGCAGCCTGCTTCCAGGATTCGAGCGCCACACCGTTGCCCCGTGTTGCGAGAGCAGGTTCTCCCCCTGCTGGAGTGACAACGCGCGCTACCCTGTCGCGTTCCGAGAGCAACGCCCCGGTGATCGCTGCTACGCGTATTGCTTCTTCGCCTGGTTTCCGCTGGAGGATCGAAGTGAGTCGCCGCTCGAGCCACTGGACGTCGATCGCACCGCGCCGGAAATCGTCGTCGTCCATGACCCTAATGTGGAAGTCGCGAGAGGTCTCTACACCCTGAATAATCAAGTCGACGAGGGCGCGCCGCATTCGCGTCACAGCTTGCTCGCGGTCGGCGCCCCAGACGATGAGCTTAGCCATTAGTGGATCGTAGTAGAGACCGATTTCGCTTCCCGATTCCACCCCGCCATCCCAGCGCACGCCGGGACCACTGGGCAGGTGAAGGTGCTCGATGCGTCCGGTCGATGGAAGAAAATTGTTCGTCGCGTCTTCGCTTGTAATGCGGCACTGGATTGACCAGCCACGCGGCACGATTTCTTCCTGCTTGAATGGGAGCTTCTCTCCAGCCGCGATCCGTAGCTGCCACTGCACAAGATCAATTCCTGTGACGAGCTCCGTCACTGGATGCTCTACCTGCAGCCGCGTATTCATCTCCAGGAAATAAAATTCGCCAGCCTGATCGAGAAGAAATTCGCAGGTGCCGGCGTTTACATAGCCGGCCGCCCGCGTGGCACGCACCGCCGTCTCACCCATCTCTCTTCTGAGATCCGAAGAAACCGCAACACTCGGAGCCTCCTCGATCATCTTCTGATGGCGGCGCTGAACCGAGCACTCGCGCTCGCCGAGCGAGAGGACGTTGCCGTAGGAGTCAGCGAGGACCTGAATCTCGACGTGCCGCGGCCGTTCGACGAATTTCTCGAGATAAACCGCATCGTCTCCGAACGCGCTCTTCGCTTCTCTCCGAGCCGCGTCGAGCGCGCCGGAAATATCCTTTGGTGCGGCCACTACTCGCATTCCCTTGCCACCGCCTCCGGCAGCAGCTTTGAGCAGCACCGGGTAGCCAAACTTCTTCGCGACCTTTTCTGCTTCCGTTGCGTTGGCGAGCGGCTCCGTTGTTCCCGGAACGACAGGAACGCCATTCGCTAGTGCGAGCGTCCTAGCCGCGGTCTTGCTTCCGATAGCAGCGATTGCTTCGGGTGGCGGCCCGATCCAGACGATACCAGCGTTGCCAACGGCTCGCGCGAACCATTCGCGCTCGGAGAGAAAACCGTAGCCAGGGTGAATGGCTTCCGCGCCGGTGGACTTTGCGACGTCAATGATCTTATCGCCAAGCAGGTAGCTCTGGCGCGACGGCGGTGGTCCGATCAGGACTGCTTCATCCGCCTCTCGGACGTGCGGCGCGCGCACGTCTGCCTCGCTGTAGACCGCGACTGTCTTCACCCCCAACTCCTGACAGGCGCGAATGACACGCAGCGCAATCTCGCCGCGATTCGCAATGAGGACTTTATTGAACACGAGCTACCTAAAGTGGGATGTTTCCGTGCTTCTTCGGCGGATTCTTGTCGCGCTTCGTCTGCAGCGTCTCCAGCGCGGTTATGAGCGCCGGCCTTGTGTCCCGCGGGTCGATGATGTCGTCGACGTAACCTCGACCAGCGGCGATGTAGGGATGCGCAAACTTCTCTCGATATTCCTCGATCTTTGCGTCTGTCGCAGCAGATTCGTCTTTGCTTTCGGCGATTTCCTTGCGAAACAAAATCTCCACCGCTCCCTTCGGTCCCATCACGGCGATCTCGGCCGTCGGCCACGCGACATTGAAGTCGCCGCGGATGTGTTTCGAGCTCATGACGTCGTAGGCGCCGCCATACGCTTTGCGCGTGATTACCGTAAGCTTGGGGACGGTCGCCTCGCAGTAGGCATAAAGCAGTTTCGCCCCATGCTTGATGATACCGCCATGTTCCTGCGCAACGCCCGGGAGAAAACCCGGCACGTCCTCAAAAGTGACGAGCGGGAGGTTGAACGAATCGCAAAAACGTATAAAGCGTGCCGCCTTTAGCGATGCACTGATGTCCAGAACCCCAGCCAGTACCGCTGGCTGATTGGCCACGATGCCGACGCTGAAACCACCGAGGTGCGCAAAGCCGCAGATGATGTTCTTCGCGTAGTCTCGCTGCACTTCATAGAACTCGCCATCGTCGACCACGGGTGCGATAACGTCGTGCATGTCGTACGGCTTGTTCGCGTTGTCGGGAACGATGTCGAGCAACGACTCTTCGCGCCGAGTTCGTGGGTCGGTCCCTGGGCCCCGCGGCGGGTCGCCGAGATTGTTCGACGGAATGAAACGAAAGAGATCACGAATGTGCTGCAGGCACTGAGGCTCCGAGTCGCACGCGAAATGCGCGACGCCCGACTTGGCGGCGTGGGTATCGGCGCCGCCCAATTCCTCCATCGTCACATCTTCGTGGGTGACCGTCTTCACTACGTTCGGACCTGTCACGAACATATAGGACGTTCCGCGCACCATGTACGTGAAGTCCGTTATCGCCGGCGAATAGACGGCCCCTCCGGCGCACGGACCGAGTATCGCCGAAATCTGCGGTATCACGCCCGAAGCCAGGGTGTTGCGCAGGAATATTTCCGCGTACCCACCGAGGGAAACCACGCCCTCCTGGATGCGCGCACCACCCGAGTCGTTGAGCCCAATGACCGGCGCGCCGTTCCGCATCGCGAGGTCCATGATTTTCACGATTTTTTCGGCGAAAGCTTCAGAAAGAGATCCGCCAAAGACCGTGAAGTCCTGCGAGAAGACGTAGACGAGTCGACCCTCGATCTTGCCATGCCCGGTGATCACGCCATCGCCATAGAACTTCTGCGCTTCGAGCCCGAAATCGGTCGAGCGATGGACTACGAAGCGGTCCAGTTCGACGAAAGAGCCTTCGTCCAGAAGAAGCTCGAGTCGCTCGCGGGCAGATAGCTTCCCTTTTTCGTGCTGCGCCTCGAGGCGCACTTCACCACCGCCCAACTCGGACTCGGCGCGCCGGCGCTCCAGCAGGTCGAGCTTCTGTCGCATCGTCATTGGAGCGAAAAGCTAACTCTCTGCGGAATAGGCATCTAGCGCCCACGCCGGAGCCCGGCACGGCGCCGTCCTTCGAGCGGCAAGAAAACTGTGGCGGTATGCACCGGGATGCCACAGCTTAGCGAGGGGTCTTGGAACCATGTTGAGGAGGAGGCGCAGATGTCACTCAAGGGGAAGCACGCGCTCGTTACTGGTAGCTCTCGCGGAATAGGAAGAGGCATCGCGCTCAAGCTCGGCGAGAACGGCGTGAAGGTGGCAATCCACTATGTGCAGAACGAGTCCGCCGCCAAGAACACGTTGGAGGAAGTGCGAAAGCGCGGAGGCGACGGGTTCATCGTGCAGGCAGACGTCCTGAAGCCCGAGCAGATCAAGACCATGTTCAGGAAAGTCGCCGATGAGTTTGGAGAATTGGACATCTTCGTAAGCAACGCGCGGCCTGAAGCTGCTGCCTTCTTTCAGGCCCCCATGGACATCACCCTCGAGCAGTGGGACAGCGCGTTCGACTCGCAAGCGAAGGCATTTTTGATCGGCGTTCGGGAGGCTGTTCCATTGATGAAGAGTGGCGGCAAAATCCTGGCGATCACTTACGCCGAGGGCAGCCGGACGGGCGGGCTTCAACCGTGGGTCGGGATGGGTTCGGCCAAAGCGGCTCTTGAATCTCTGGTGCGCTATTTCGGAGTGGCGCTCGCCAAGCGCGGGATCACCGTCAACGCGATCAGTCCGGGATGGACCGAGGACAGCGTGCTCAACTCTTTGCCGCAGCAGGTACAGGATCTGATCACGAACTGGCACGTTCGCGGCTGGACGCCAATGGGGAGACTCGGGACGCCGGCTGACGTGGCTCGCGTGGTCGGACTATTCTGCTCAGAAGATGCGGACTGGATCACGGGCCAAATTATCTATGCAGACGGTGGTGCCTCGCTCATGAATCCCGAGGTGCCGACCGAGATTCAGATAGGATAGACGGCGCGCGCATTGCGATCGGTCACTCGTACAGCTGCAACAAACAGGAACATACCCGTCCGCTTTGACGCCACGAAAAAGAGCGCGTAAGCCGCGCAAACGGGCGCGCCGTCGTCCCGCACACCAGCATACCTCGCTCCCGACCAGCCGAAACGCGTACACGGACACTCGCCAGTGGCTGCTCGATCGTCACGGGCCGGTGTGTGCCTACTGCGAGCGCCGTGTCAACGCCAACGCAATCACGATGGATCACGTTACTCCCCGCAAGGGGAAAACCGCGTACGATCGACGCGACAATCTTGTCCTTGCCTGCCCCGCATGTAACGCGCTCAAGGCCGATCAACCATTCCTGGCGTTCCTGCTGGCCCGCCGCGCCCGCGCTGCGAGTTTACTGCGTTACGGAGAACATCTGAGCCCGATGCTGCTGGACCTGGCGAAAGAGATTGCGGGACCCGAGGCTTCGGCCCGCGCCGCGCGCCTCGCCGACCCGGATTACCCGTATCTCGATTAGGAGCCTGTCGGTTTCAACTCGCCTGTCGGATCAGTTCGCTCTTCTGTGTTCTCAGCCGGAGCTTCGGCTCGCTCAGTCGGAACGTTCGCGGATTCAACCGGCGCTTCCACGCTCTCGGCCGTAGCCATTGAAACAATTCGCACAGGCTTTGGCAGCCGGGGTTCACCGGCGCGGCGCGTCTTCGGTTTGAGCCGCGCTTTGAGGAAGGCGAGCACGTCCATTTCGTGTTGGCGAAGAGTCGGACCTTTCGATTTGCGCTTGCTCCACCTCCGCTCCGGCATTGGCGGAAGAACCGAGCCTTCGAGATACGCTTCGATCAGTGCCGGGTGGATGTAATACTTGCGACAAACGCTGCGAGTGTTGCCAAGCCGCTTCGCTGTCATGTCCACTGCAGCTACGATATTTCGTTCCGCTTCGCGCTTGCTCTTGGCCGGTCCCATTTTACGGAGCGCATCTGCCGCAAGCATCGTCCCGGCCCAGGTCCGGAAATCCTTCGCCGTGATGTCGCGCCCGGTGACTTCCTGCAGGTACGCGTTCACATCTTCGGCATCGACCTCCTGACGCTTTCCCTCGTCGTCCAGGTACTTGAAGAGCTCTTCGCCACGCAGTTCCTGACACCGCTGAACGATGCGGGCGATGCGCTTGTCGGTGACGGAAACAGCGTGCTGAATTCCGCTCTTTCCCCGAAACTCGAACCGCAGCTCTGATCCAACGACAGCGACATGACGTCGCCTGAGAGTGGTAAGTCCGAAGGATTTGTTGGCTTTTCGATATTCGTCGGAGCCGATACGAATAAGGGTCGTTTCGAGGAGCCAGACTACCGTCGCCATGATTTTGTCGCGGGCGAGTCCGGGGAGCTCAATATCGGACTCCACGCGCTCGCGGATCTTCCACAACACGTCACTGAGCTCAAACATCCGCTCGAATTTCGTTCCGTCGCGGTGCTGCCGAAAATGCGGATGATAGCGGTATTGCTTGCGGCCGCGCGCATCCCGCGCCGTCACTTGCAGGTGTCCGTCTTCGTGGAGACAGATCCAGACCTCCGTCCACGCCGGTGGAATAACCAGCGAGCGGAACCGCTTCAGAGGCTCGCGCGCGCGTATCACCTGTCCGTCGGGACCGATGTACGTGAAACCGCGACCGTGGCGGTGACGGCGAATTCCCGGCATCGCATCGGTAACGTATCGGAGGCCAGCTGCAGCAGCGGACCCCATGTATTCACGTGATACGGACTGTCCCAGGATTCCTCCTCGAGCTCGCGCGCCCGGTGTCGCGCCTCAGGCCGCGAGACGCTGAGGCGGGGCGTCGGATATGGACGAGAGGCGCGAGCGGCGGCAACGCTTACTTCCCCGTCCCAACCCTCGAATGCGTGTATCCCCACCCGCGCAGCGCCGACAGACCCGAATGTGAACCGGCACCAGTCGGCCCGACCTATTTGCGTCGACTGGCGAGCGCTATGCATCGACGCTCTATTTTTTCCGCGTGGCGACTCTTATTCCGGTCCAGGGAGGGCGAGGCAAGATGGCTGGCTCGAAGCACAAGGTTCGATTTCCCGGTGAATCACCAGCATATCGCTCGGCCCGAGACAGGCTTCTGGATGCCGAGATCGAGCTGAGACGAGCGACCGAGGCTGTGGCTGCCCAGCGACGAAAGCTTCCGCTCGGCGGTGAGGTATCGGACGATTACACCTTCGAGGAGATCGACGGCACAAACGGCAAAGGGAAGAAACGGAAAGTGAGGCTGTCCGAGCTCTTCGACGACGGAAAGGACACGTTGATCATCTACAATTTCATGTACGGCCCCGAGGCGGCGCGCCCGTGTCCGTCCTGTACCTCGATACTGGACTCTCTGGATGGGGAGGCTCCCCACGTCGCGCAGCGCGCGAATCTCGCGGTCGTCGCAAAGTCGCCGATCGAGCGCATACGCGAGTTCGCGAAAGAACGCGGGTGGCGGAACCTTCGACTGCTATCGTCTCAGGGATCGACTTACAATCACGACTATCAGGGCGAGAACGCCAAGGGCGAGCAGATGCCGGCCCTGAACGTGTTTGTCCGCCGGAATGGTAAGATCTACCACTTCTACAACACGGAGCTGATGTTTGCGCCGGCAGATCCGGGTCAGGACATGCGGCACGTCGATATGATCTGGCCGCTGTGGAACCTCTTCGACGTGACGCCGGAAGGACGCGGGACCAAATGGAACCCCGCTCTTTCGTACTGAGACAATGTCCGCGAGGCCGGTTACATGATCGCGGTTGGCAACGCGGTCAAGGCGCCCTAGCTGGTTCCTCCGCGCTTGGAAGCGTGAAGTAAAAGGTGCTGCCCAGCCCGACGTGGCTCTCGACCCAGATGCGGCCGTTGTGCGCTTCGACGATTCCTTTAGCTATCGCGAGACCGAGCCCAATCCCGCGGCGGTCCGACGTCTTCGCCTGCCAGAAGCGACCAAAGATGTGAGGCACCTGCTCGGGCGGAATCCCTGGGCCGGTGTCGATGACTCCGAACCGCACCTCACCGTCAATGCGCTCAGCGCATACGGTGATGCGACCGTTGCGCGGAGTGAACTTCACAGCGTTTCCGACGAGATTCGACAGCACTTGCTGAATTCTGGCGGTGTCGGCCAGCACGGGTGGAAGACTCTCGTCGATGCTCGTCTCGAGTCTTATCGTGTTCCCTGCGGCGAGCGGACGGAGCATGTCTATGGTGTCGTTGATGAGAGCCGATGCCGGTTCCGGCCTCGCATCGATGGTCAGGCGACCTGACTCCATTCGCTTGACGTCCAGAAGGTCCTGAATCATCCGGTTCATGCGGTCGGCAGCCCGACGGACGATCTCTACCTGCCTCCGCTCCTGGACGCGCTCGGGCGGAGTGGATTCGAGCATCAGGGCCACCGCCATCGATACCGTGTTGAGCGGATTCCTGAGATCGTGCGCAACGACGGCGAGAACGTCGTCGCGCGCCCGAGTAGCCTGCTGGGCCTCGTGAAACAATCGCGCGTGCTCGACGACAACGGCCGCTCTCCGCGCCAGGTCGGCGGCCAGGGATAGATCCGCGGGCTCATAGCGACGTCCCGAACCCGACGTCACCAACGTGAGCGCCCCAAGTGGCTTTCCACTTGTCACCAATGGCACGCAGATGAGTGACCGCGGTTCGAGTGCTTCGACGATCCGACGCTGTCCGGCTTCCGCAAAGGAAGCGCGAATGAACGCTGGCGTTACGTCCGCTTCGAGTACGGGCTCGCCGGTCGTCATGACCCGGATTAACGGGTGCCGCGCGGTGAGCGCGCTCCGAGGAAAGGTGGCGACCTCTCTGAGTAACTGCGATTTGGTCGGATCGACGTGCGCCTCGCCAATCCGTTCGAATTTGTCCTCTGCCTCCACAATGTCCAGCGCGCAATAGTCACCGAGGGCGGGTACCGCGAGGTTTACGAGAGCAGCCAAAGTGGTCTGATAGTCGAAGGACGCGCTGAGCACTCTGCTTGCCTCGGCCAACAACGCGGCGCGCTTCTGCGAATTCTCGGCTTCCGCACGCGCGGCCTGTTCGCGTGCGAGCGCATGCGCCTGTTCCTCCGCGCGCCTTCGCGCCGTCACATCGCGAAAGCTCCACACTCTGCCAACAGGGATATCGTCAATCCGCTGTGGTTGTGAATAGCGCTCAAAGGTGCGGCCATCTTTGAGCTCCAGCACGTCGTAGCTCGCTTCTTCGGGATGGCGATAAAGCTCGATCACCTTGGTGAGGAATTCCTCCGGATAAACCAGCTTATCGAGCGCTGCATTGATGGCTCGCTGATCGTCGCCGCAAGCGAAGACCTCGGCCGGAATCTCCCACATGTCCGCCATCTTCTGGTTGAAGCTCAGAATTTTTCCATTTAGATCGACGACGAGAATGCCGTCCGCCGTCGACTCGAGTGTGGCGCGGAGAAGCGACAGTGAGCGGCTGGCTTGCGATTGCGCGTCCCGCCGATCGGTTATGTCCTCGATGAATGCCACCAGGTACAACGGGTCACCGGTGGCAGAGCGGACGATCGACACAGTGAGATTGACCCAGATGACCGTGCCATCCTTGCGGAGGAACCGCTCTTCGATCTTGTATTCAGGGAGCTCACCGCAGCGAATGCGGCGAATGAATTCCAGGCTCGCCGGAACATCGTCCGGATACGTGAGATCCTCGACCTTCTTTTCGAGAATCTCCTCCCGGGCATAGCCAGTGATCTCGCAATAACGCTGGTTGACTGAGATCCACTGCTGCTCGAGGGTCAGGTGAGCAATGCCAATGGCGGCCTGCTCGAACGTCGCCAGGAGAAGATGGCCCGGACCACCAAGAGGCACGGCGTATTCCGCCGTCCACCCTGGCACGGCGGAGGAGGGAGCAAGCATCGTCGAATCTTCGAAAGACGTCGGACGGGCCATAGGCTCTCCATCACGGGTCGACGCACGCCATTGTTACACAAGCCGGCGGTCTCGCGCCGTCTAATTTCGCATCTCGTACGCTGAAGGAACAGAAGGAGTTTCGGCGCCACCCCGCAGCGTCACTCCAACTCGTCGAGTCTTCGCAAAGGCGGGATCTTCCACCCGGTCACGCCGACGACACCCAGGGTCACCAGTCCGCCGAAGATGACTGACCGAACCGCTCCCAATAGCTTGGCCGCCACACCGGACTCGAACGAGCCAATCTCGTTTGAGGAGCCGATGAAAATCTGGTTGACGGCAGAAACCCGTCCGAGCATGTGCGGCGGAGTGCGGAGTGTGAGCAGCGTCGAGCGAATGACCACGCTGACGTTGTCGACCATGCCGCTGACCAGAAGCAGTGTCAGGGAGAGCCAAAACCAGCGTGATACAGCGAACGCGATCCAGCACACGCCAAACGCAGCGACGCACAGGAAAAGCGTAGGACCAGCGTTACGGAGCCTGCGATGAACAAGAAGGATTGAGATCAGCACTGCACCGGCGGCAGGCGCCGCGCGAAGAATTCCCAGGCCTTGTGGGCCGACGTGGAGGATTTCCGCCGCGAAGATCGGGAGCAGAGCCGGCGCTCCGCCAAACAAAACCGAGAAGAGATCGAGAAGCTGTGCGCCCAACAGCTCGGGCTGCGTCATCAGAAATCGAATTCCGACGGTGAGATTCTCGCCGATCGTCAACTCCGTGAGCACGGCCGGTAGCCGAATGTATGCGATTTGACCGAACAGAACGAACGCTATTGCGCAGAGAAACGATTCGACGATATACGCCAGCCGCGCTCCCGAAAATCCATATAGGATTCCGCCGGTAGCAGGTCCAACAACAGCCGCGAATTGCCAGAGAGACGAGCGCCATGTTATCGCGTTCGTGTAGGTTTCGCGCGGAACGATCTCAGCCCCAAGAGCCGTACGGGCGGGCTGCAGAAAGCTTCGCGCGAGCCCGCTCACGAACACGACTACGTAGATCGGCAAAACGGTGCCAACAAGGAACCGGCGAGAGTAAACCGTGAGAACTAGCAGTGACACTCCGCACCCGAACTGCACCGCGAGTGCGATTAGTGAGAGCAGCTTCCGGTTGTGACGGTCCGCGATGTGTCCCGCATAAAGAGCGGCGCCGATGAAAGGCAGCGCTTCAGCGAGACCGACGAGTCCCAATGAAAGCGGATCCTTTGTGAGCGCGTAGACCTGCCATGCCACGACCGTCGCCTGGATCTGGGTCCCCAGCGTGAATGCGACGAGGCTGGCGACGTACCAGAGAAATTTGGGATTTCGCAGCGAGATGTAGGGGTCGTGTCTCTCTGCCATTCCTCACACGTAGTCGAAGGAAGCAGGATGATACTGAACCGTTACCGCGCCGGCAATTATTGAGATGTAGCGCCTTGCGCTCCGGCAAGTTCTATTATCAGAGGAACGTGAAAGATTCGAGGAGGAAACGTGAGTACCGCAACTGTTCCGAGCGCCGCCGCCACCAGGCCGGCAAAATCTGAATTCCTTCCGTACTACGAGAGGTACATCGCACTGGTGCCCGACGGCGATGTGATCTCGACACTCACGACGCAGATGTCAGAGACACAGGCCCTACTCCACGGGCTTCCGGCTTCGGTCGCCACGTACCGCTACGCACCGGAGAAATGGAGCGTCAACGAGGTGATCGGCCATCTGATCGACAGCGAGCGGATCTTCGCCGCGCGCGCGCTCAGGTTCGCCCGCAATGATCCCGCGCCTTTGCCGGGCTTCGAGCAGGACGACTACGTTCGGAATTCCACGTTCGATGCTTATCCGCTCTCCGAGCTCGCTTCAGAGCTCGAGATTGTGCGGCAGTCCACCATCTTCCTGTTCCGGCACATCGACGAGCAGGCGTGGACGCGGCGCGGCGTGGCAAATAACGCAGAAGTCTCGGTTCGTGCCCTCGCTTACATCATTGCGGGGCACGAGCTGCACCACCGAGAGGTTCTCCGCTCGAGGTATCTCTAGCAAACCGCGCTGTTTGCTCGGGCTACAGCGTGCTGCAGCTCCTCGGATCGCCAGACTCGAACCCGCGCTTGAACCACTCTGATCTCTGCGCTGCGGATCCATGTGTGAATGAATCGACGTTGATGCGACCGGTGGTCCGCTTCTGGATGCGGTCGTCTCCAACAGCGGAGGCTGCGTTCAACGCCTCGTCGACGTCCCCCTGCTGCAGCAGTCGGCGCTGATCGGTAGAGTGCGCCCACACCCCGGCGTAGCAGTCCGCCTGCAGCTCCACACGAACCGAAAGCTGGTTCGCTTCAGACGGATTCGACTCCTGCAGCTGTCGCACGCGCGAGTCCGTTCCGAGCAGATGTTGCACGTGATGACCCAGCTCGTGGGCGAGAACGTAGGCTTGCGCGAAGTCTCCGGATGCGCCGAAGCGTTGTTTCAGCTCCTCGAAAAACCCGAGGTCCAAATAGACTCGTTCGTCCAGCGGGCAATAAAACGGACCCATCACCGATTCAGCGAGACCGCAGCCTGAATCGGTCGAGCTTCGAAACAACACCAATCGTGCGGGATGGAAACGCGCGCCGTTATTCGGGAGGATCTCCGCCCAGGTCTTCTGAACATCATCCAGCACGAATGAGATGAATTGAACTTCGGTCTCTTCGGCCGCCGAGTCGGCAGCGGACATCGGGGCTCCAGTCGCGGCCACTCCGGGCTCAACGCCGAGATCATTGAAGAGGTTGCGTCCAAATAGCAGACTGAGTGCGAGCACGACAACGGTTCCGCCGATCCCCAGCCCTCTGCCCATACCTCCGCCCATGGAGCGGCGGTCCTCCAGATTCGGGCTACGTCCGCCGGGCGTCCATCGCATTGGCGTTCCTCCGGAAGAGTTTGCAGACGTCGGGAGGAAGGGGCAAAAACCCAGCCGCGGGGCGCTATGCTACGAGTATCGCTCTGCCTCTCCAGTCGATTTCCAGCAGGGCATTCGCAACGGCAGGATCGAAATGGCTGCCGGCTCTGCGCCCGATTTCCGCAAGCGTGTCGTCGATACCCCACGCGGGTCTGTAGGGGCGCTCGTGCGTGAGCGCATCGAGAAAGTCTGCGGCTGCAACGATCCGTGCCTCCAGCGGAATACTTTGACCCGAGACGCGATCCGGATATCCCGAGCCATCCCACCACTCGTGGTGACTGCGCGCGATTCGCTGTGAGAAGCGAACGAGCTCCGAGCGACCCTTCGACAACATTCTCGACCCGATGATCGTGTGCGCTTTCATTGTCTCGAACTCTTCGGCGGTTAGCGGGCCCGCCTTCAGCAGAATGTGGTCGGGGATCCCGACCTTGCCGATATCGTGCAACGGCGCGGAGCGCCGTATCAACTCGACCGTTGTGCCGTCGAGACCGATCGCTTCAGCGAGCATCGCCGAGACTTGCGCGACTCTCTTGGTGTGATTGCCCGTGTCGTCGTCGCGGAATTCGACCGCGGCGGCGAGTCTTTCCAGCACTTCCAGCTGCGACTGCTCCAGTTCCTTTGTGCGCTCCGCGACCTTCCTCTCCAGCTCGCTATTCTGGCCGCGAAGCTTCTGATACAGGAAATGGGTTTCGAGCAGGTTGCGAATACGCAACAGCACTTCTGCTGAGTCGAAGGGCTTGCCAACGAAATCCTTTGCCCCTAGCGCAAGCGCACGACGCTTTACGTCAGCACTGTCATCAGCTGTGATCATCAGCACAGGTACATTTTCAGAACCGCCTTTCGAGACGATTTCTTCAAGGACAGCGAAGCCGTCCTTGCCGCGCATGTGGACGTCCAACAGCACGAGATCCGGCTTGAACTGGGCGTGAAGCGCCAGCGCATCGTCTGAGTTGGTCGTCGACGCGACCTGCTCGTATCCCGCCTTTGCCAGAATTCGAGCGAGGAGCCGAATATTCTGCTCCTGGTCGTCGATGATAAGAATTCTCGCCGGCTTCTCTCGTCGTGGAGCGCTGGTCGGCGTCACTTAAGCGGATCGGGTAGCTGGTTTGTTCAATACCGCCCGCACGGCAGTGCACAACGACTCGGCGGTAAACGGCTTCCGCAGAAAATCCGTCTCTGAGGTCCGAATTCCGCGACGCAGGATTTCATTGTCTGTGTACCCCGACATGAAGAGCACTCGCATGCCGGGGCTGAGCTCATGGAGCTCGTCGACCATTCCCCGACCGCCGAGCGTCGGCATCTCGACGTCTGTGAGAACGAGATCGATCTCACCAACTTCTTCCGCCGCGACACGCAGGGCCATCGCACCGTCTGATGCCTCTAGCACGCGATAGCCAGCGTCAGTGAGGACCCGTTTTCCAAGCTTGCGAAGCGCCTTCTCATCGTCGACAAGTAGAATGGTTTCGCGGCCCGTGTGTGCCCCGTGTTTCAACCGCCTCACTTTGCCCGATTTCGCCTCGGCCGCTTCTCGCTCGGCTGTTTCTTCGTCCGACTCCTTGAGGGGGGAGCCCGGGAGCGGAACGGTGCTGGTCCCGCGATCCAGACCGGTTGCTTGCGGAAGAACACGACGGCTGGTGAGAAGAAGCTTCTGCGTGATCGACTCCGCGCGCTCGACGGCGAGACGAATGTCGACCGCCTCCTGCGTTGACAGCTTCGCCTCGGCGAGAATCGTCTCGAGGAGATCCGCATTCACGCGAATGACGGTGAGAAGATTATTCAGCTCGTGGGCCCCACGACCGGCAAGGTCAGCAAAGGTGTGCAGCTCCTGATTCTTTACGGCGAGCGTTTCCTCCAGCGGGCGTCCGGCGCTGAGGTCTTCGATCGCGAGTAGAATGGTCGCGTCGGCCTGATGCGCCGATGGGACAAGTCGCGCGCTCAGCCAGAGTACTCCTCGGCCGCCCTCTTTCTCGTCATGAATCAGCTCGAAATGGTCGGCCTGGGGCTCACCCTTGAGAACAGCTTCCAACATGGTGCGAAGCTTCTCGTCCCACGCTCTTCCGCCCAGCTCGTAAACCCTGCGTCCCACGCATTCGGCAGGAGCAAGCCGGAACATTCCATAGAACGCTTTGTTGGCAGCGCGGACGTTGAGCTGCGGGTCGAGAACCAGCAGCGCTTCGCCGGGAGCAGAGGAGCTAGACATTCAGTTCGATAATCAGAGGGAACCGAGGTAATCCGACCCTAGTAGGACGATTCGGCGGTGCTTGAGTATCGGTCGGACGGTGTTGGGGAAGTCGGGCTCGAATGCCGTTGCACTTAGGCGTTCGAACCGCTGTTGCCTTCGACGAAAGAACTTCTAGGGCTCCACCCGGGTCTCGCCCGAGTCGGGAGAAGCGCGCAGCGGATTGTCCCGTGCCGTTACCACTATGGCCTCAATGAGATCAGGCGTTGCCACCGATTTGATCCAGGACGAAAACTCTGGTGCACCGACTCCATAAGCGGTGGCAATGTTCTCGAGGTGATCACGTGAGAGGGCGTTTAGCTCGCTGCGGAGGATCTGCTCGCCCTGTACATAGACCTCGAAGGGGTCCAGGATCACTCGGCGATCGGCAGCGGGCGTAGCTGAAGACCCTGAGGTGCTCCGCCGAGCGGGAGCGCTGAAGCGGCCCGATTCGGCGCGAGTCTGCGGAGACTCGGCTGGACTCTCGGCGAGTAAAATCGCCCGATCAAGAGCGCCTTCGAGATACACCGTGGTCAACCCCTGAGCCCAGAATTCGAGATTCTTGCGATTTGGTTGCGTCGTTTCCCTGCCTGATTCGACCGCGCTCCCATCTTCGCTATCGGGAAAGAACTCGATCCAGCCCTCCCACAGGCCGCCGCCCATCTCACTTCCCACTGCTTGCGCGAAATAATTGGTTCCATTCGACGCGAGAATAGGCTCATCGTATTTGACCAGAATCTCCGACATTCTGCGCTCCGTTGCGACACACAGAGCACGCGTGCAACCTCCGGACCGCAGAGGGAGCTGAACGAGTCCGCTCAAAAAAAAGTCGCCAAATTCTGGCGACCTTTTCTCGTTTGCTCGGCTATGCCGGCTCTTCGATGAAGGAGTCGGGCGGCGTCGGAATTGGATCCGACATGTTGTAGTCGTCGGACTCCATCGGGATGACTTTCGATGGCGTCTCGGGCCGCGGAGGCTGCTCCTCCGGAATTCCCGTCACGGCAAGCACGATGCGACGGTGAATCGGATCTACCTCGAGCACTCTGAGATCGAGATTCATCGTCTCGTAGACGATGTCGGCCGGGCTGTTGACGGGCTGGCCGAAATTGAGCTGGCTCACCGGAACGAAGCCCTCGATGTCGTTGCCGATATCGACGACTACACCCTTGTCCATCAGTCTCACGACCCTGCCGCGCAGCTCGGTGCCGACCGGATAGGTCTCACCGATACGGAGCCATGGATCCTCGGTCGCCTGCTTCAGCCCGAGCGAGATGCGCTTGTTCTCCGCATCTACGTTCAAGATCACAACATCTACCGAATCACCCTTCTTCACGACTTCCGACGGGTGCTGGACACGCTTCGTCCAGGACATGTCGGAGATGTGAATGAGTCCGTCGATACCGGGCTCGATCTCGACGAAAGCACCAAAGCTTGTAAGGTTCCGAACCTTGCCGTTGAGACGCGTGCCGACCGGATACTTCTCCGGCAGCATCATCCACGGATCCTGCTCCGTTTGCTTCATGCCGAGCGAGATCTTCTCCTCGTTCGGATCGACCTTGAGCACGACGGCTTCGATCGCTTCGCCGATCGACACCAGCTTCGATGGGTGACGCACGTTGCGCGTCCAGCTCATTTCGCTGATGTGGACGAGTCCCTCGATGCCCGGCTCGAGCTCGATAAAAGCGCCGTAGTTGGTGATCGAGACAACCTTACCCGAGACGCGCGTACCCACTGGATACTTCTCGGCGACATCCTTCCACGGGTAGCTCTGAAGCTGCTTCAAACCTAGCGAGATTCTCTCCCGGTCCCAATCGATGTCGAGGACTTTGACTTCCAGTTCCTGACCGATGTGCACCATCTCGGACGGATGCTGAATGCGGCCGTACGACATGTCGGTGATGTGGAGCAGTCCGTCGACGCCACCGAGATCGATGAATGCGCCGAAGTCGGTGATGTTCTTGACCACGCCCTTCCGGACCTGATCCTTTTGCAGCTCCTTCATCAGCTTCTCGCGCTTGCCTGCCCTCTCCTGCTCGAGGATCACTCGACGCGAGACGACGATGTTGCGGCGGCGCTTATTGAGCTTGATGATCTTGAAGTCAAAGGTCTGACCGAGCAGCTCGTCGACGTTCGGGACGCGACGGAGGGCGATCTGCGATCCGGGGAGGAATGCATCGACTCCCATCAGATCGACGACCACGCCGCCCTTGATCTTCTTGATCAAGGCACCGCGCACAGGCTCGTCGTTCTCGTAGGCGACGCGGATGCGCTCCCACACGCGCATGAAGTCGGCTTTCTTCTTCGAGAGGACGACCGATCCTTCCTGGTCCTCCAGATGCTCGAGTAGAACTTCTACTTCATCGCCTGGCTTGAGATCGGGGAGATCCTTGAACTCTTCGAGCGGGATCGTCCCTTCGGATTTAAAGCCGATGTCGAGGACGACCATGTTGTCACGGATATCGAGCACACGGGACTTGACGATCTCGCCTTCTTCGATCGAGGCCATCGTCCCGTTGTACATCTCCATCATTGTCTCGAGCTCGTCCTGCGAGTAATCGTCCTCGTCGTAGAGCTCGGGTCTCAGGTTGGCAAGCGGACGCAGCTGTGCCTTCTGCAAATCGCGCTTCTCGCGCGCAGTGAGCGTCGTGCCGGTTGGGGTTTGATTCTGGTTGGGTGAGTCTATCATGTTGCTGGTTAAAGGGTTGAGTGCGTTCTAATCAAGCCTTTAAGTATAGGCGATTCTGCTGCGAGGGTCAACTTCAACTGTCTCGGCGTCGAGAGCCCAGCGGAGAATCGAACATCTACAAAAAAACTGAAGCGGGGAGCCCGAAGCTTAGCAGCCTCTTAGCTCGCAGCTTCAGCACAGGCATTAGAGTGCGCGCGAAAGCAGCTTTCGCGGACTCATTGTGCTGCCGGAAAAGCTCTCAGCTAGAAAGCTCCAAAGCTTAAAGCTCCCCGCTTCAGTTTTG
>DASWCI010000053.1:0-10844 GCA_036390195.1 Gemmatimonadaceae bacterium | reverse complement strand
CGTGATGACTCAGGGCGGTCCACTCCGCGCCACGACGAGTGTCGTGCTGATGATGTACGAGGAAGGGTTTCGTTGGTGGCGGATGGGGTACGCTGCTTCTATAGCATTCGTTTTGTTCATAGTCATTCTGATTGCGACGCTGATCCAATTCAGGTTGCAGAAGGAACGCGTCTGATGGCCGTAACTGCAACTGAAGACTACCCGCTAGGGGCTGTGGGCGGGGCGGCTAAGGGTTACGGGCTGCGGTCGGGGCGCACGCGGCGGCGGATCTCACAGATCGTGCTATATGTACTGCTGGTTATGGGCGCACTGATCGCGCTCGTGCCGATGCTGTGGATGCTCTCGGCTTCGTTCATGCCCACCGGCGAGGCCAATACTTATCCGCCGCATTTGCTGCCGAGCAGGTTCACGCTCGTTCATTATCGCGAGCTGTTCACCCGATTGAATCTCGGGCGTTATCTGTTGAACAGCACGCTGATCGCCGTCACCGTCACCGCGGTGTCGCTCGTCATCAATTCGATGGCGGGATACGCGTTCGCCAAGCTCAGGTTCCGCGGACGCGATCGCACATTTCGGATTTTATCGCTTGGTTTGGTTCTGCCGGTGCAAATCGCGATGCTGCCGCTCTTTTTATTGATGAAGAATCTTCATCTGATCAATACTTACTGGGGCGTGATCATTCCGGGTATGGCGAGCATCTTCGGAATCTTTCTGATCCGGCAGTACGCGCTCTCGATTCCCGATGACATGCTCGATGCCGCGCGGATCGACGGAGCGTCGGAACTGCGGATCTACTGGGAGGTCGTGGTCCCCGGAATCCTCCCCATTCTGGCGACGTTGGCGATTTGGACATTTCTGGCAACATGGAACGATTTCATGTGGCCGTTGATCGTGTTGAGTGACGAGTCCCACTACACGTTGCCGGTCGCGCTGGCGAATCTTTCAGGTGAGCACGCGATGGACACGGAGCTGATGATGGCGGGATCGGTCCTGACCGTGATTCCAGTTTTGGCGGTGTTTCTTTTCTTGCAGCGTTACTACATCCAGGGGGTAATGGCCGGGAGTGTGAAGGGATGAAAGCTTCGGATTCTGGATTTGTGCGCTGCGGATGGATCTTCAATACCGAAGCGGGGAGCGGAGAGCTTTGCAGCTTGCGAGCTGAGAGCTTTCATGCGGCGCATGAAATTCACCAAAATGTCTCACAACGAAAATGGGATTAAAGATGTCTCGTGGGTCGACTCTGCTCCTTCTTAACGTCATCGTGTCGTTGCAAGCGCAAGCGCAAACGCCACCGACGACAACTCCGCCGTCGAATCCGCCCAAGCCTACTCCCATTCCCACGGTCGTACCGGCTACTCCGGTGACTGCAGCGCCGGCGCAAACAGCCGTCCCTACTATAGTATTGGATTCGTTCGATTCTGTGACGCAGTGGACGACGACGCCGGCGGAGGGTGTCGAGGTCTCCGTTCATCCGGACCCGAACGGTGCTCACGGCAAGGCAATGCGCGTGGATTTCGATTTCCACGGACACGGCGGCTACGCCGTCATCCATCGTCCCCTCAGCATGACGCTGCCGCCGAATTACGAGTTCTCGTTCGCGATCAAGGGGGACGCGCCAACCAACACGCTCGAGTTCAAGTTGATCGACTCGACCGGCGACAATGTCTGGTGGTCCAACAATCCCAACTTTCATTTTCCGAAAGACTGGACTACGATCACGCGCAAGAAGCGGCAGATCTCGTTTGCGTGGGGACCGACCAACGACAAGGAGTTGAAGCGATTTGCAGCAATCGAGTTCGCAATTACAGCTGGCTCAGGCGGGAAGGGAAGTATCTGGCTCGACGATCTGGCGGTTACTTCGCTCGGTGCCGACACTCGGTTTTATCCCGCGCCGAGTGTAGCGGCATCGTCGCAGTCACCGGGTTACGAGATCGGTCGCGCATTTGACGCGGATCCGAACACTGGTTGGCGCAGCGCGCCTTTGCGAGTGACACCCACGTCAACCACTGCAGTCACGCCAACCGGAGCGATCCCGATGGGCGCGGAAACGATCGACATCGATTTCCTCGGACGCCGAGAGTTCAGCGGAGTCGCTATCAGCTGCGAGCCAGGGCGACGCGCCAGTAGCTACAGTGTCCAGGTGTCGCCCGACAAACAGAACTGGCGCACTGTTTACACCGTCCGCAGGACATCGCTCTCGCCGTACGCCCAGCCCTCAGGTTCCTCGAGCAGAACTATCGCCGCGTCGCCACTCTTCCGCGATTACCTGTACCTGCCGGAGAGCGATGCGCGGTTCGTGCGGATCGTTCTCATTTCAGCGGAGACAAGCAACGGTTACGGCATTCGCGACATCGCGATCAAGCCACTCGACTGGGCGACCACCGAAAACGATTTCTTTATGGCCATTGCCAGGGACGCACCGCGAGGAAGCTATCCGCGGCCGTTCGTCAGCGAGCAGTCGTACTGGACAGTAATAGGCGTGGATCGCGACAGCGCCGAGGCGCTGATCAACGAAGAGGGGATGATCGAGGTTGGACGCGGGCAGTTCTCGATCGAGCCATTTCTCTTCACTGAAGGCAAGCTGGTCACGTGGAACGATGTGAAGACTTCGGTCGCGTCCAATCCGGAAGCATTGCCGCTGCCGCAGGTGGTGTGGAGCACCAACGACCTCGATCTCACGATCAGTCCTTTCGCGGCGGGGCCTGTCGATTCGTCGGTGCTTTACGTGCGGTATCGGATTACCAACAATTCGAGAAGTTACAAGAAGCTGACGCTATATCTCGCGCTCAGGCCGTTTCAGGTGAACCCGCCCTGGCAGTTTCTGAATCTTCCGGGCGGAGTAGCGCGCGTCGATTCCATCTCGCTGCAGGGATCCACTGTGCGTTTCACTGGAAACAAGTTCGTACGCTCGCTTGCGTCGGTGAGTGGATTTGGTGCGTTGGCGTTTGACGATGGCAACATTGTCGATTGGCTGCGCGCGGGAAGACTTCCTGTCTCTGTCTCCATTACCGATCCGACTGGCCACGCCTCGGCCGCTTTTGCATATCAAATCGAGCTCGGCCCGCACGCGACATCGAGCCCGATCGATCTCGCCGTCCCGCTCCACGGTGGTGACCTCAACCTCACTCAACTGCTCTCGGCGGCGCGAAGTGGCTACGTTGCCGCGCCAACACAGGTAGTGGCGCCACGACCAGGCGCGACTCCCGAACCGGCAGGCGTGAATGCTCCTGGTCTCACGCTCTTGCCCGGCCAGGGAGAGCGCGCAGTTTCGTCGCACCTCGAAAAGACAACGGCTGAATGGCGACAGAAAATGGGTCCGGTGAGCATCACGCTGCCCCCGTCGGCAGCGCGATACACGCAGACGATGCGCGCTCAGCTCGCCGACATTCTGATTAATCGCGATGGGCCGGCAATTCAGCCGGGATCACGAAGCTACTCGCGCTCGTGGATTCGTGACGGCTCGCTCACATCGACCGCGCTCCTTCGACTGGGTCACGACCAGGAGGTGAAGGATTTCATCGACTGGTTCGCGGGTTACCAGTACGACAACGGCAAGGTGCCGTGCTGTGTCGACGAGCATGGTGCCACGCCGGTACCCGAGAACGACAGCCACGGCGAATTTATTTATCTCGTCGCCGAGTATTATCGGCACACTGGAGACAAGGCGGAGCTGGAGAAGATGTGGCCACACGTCGCCAAGGCGGTGGCATACATGGATTCGCTGCGCCACGAAAGGATGTCGCAACAGTACACGGTCGGTGCTAACAAGCCGTTCTACGGATTATTGCCGCAGTCCATAAGTCACGAAGGCTACAGCGCGAAACCGATGCATTCCTACTGGGATGATTTCTTCGCGCTGAGGGGATTCAAGGACGCGGCGTTCATTGCAAAGGAGCTTGGCAAGCCCGAAACGGCGCAGTTCGCCCAGATCCGGAACAGCTTCCGAGCGAATCTCTTCGAGTCGATTCGTCAGGTCGTGATCCAGCGTAGGATCGACTACATCCCCGGATCAGTGGAGCTTGCGGATTTCGATGCGACATCGACGACGATCGCCGTGAGCCCCGGCGGCGAGGCAGGTCGTCTCCCCGGTCCTCTCTTAACGCGCACGTTTGACAAGTACTTCCAGCAAGCTCGCCAGCGCGCGGTTGGATTAAAACCATGGGACGTCTACACTCCGTACGAGCTGCGCACGGTAGGTGTGCACGTCCAACTGGGACAAAGAGCGAGAGCTCACGAGTTACTGGATTTCTTTTTCCAGGGTCAACGCCCCGCGGCGTGGCATCAATGGGCAGAAGTAATCTATCGCGACCCCAAGACGCCAAAATTCATCGGCGATATGCCGCACACCTGGGTCGGAAGCGACTATATCAGAAGCTTCCTAGACATGCTCGCGTACGAGCGCGAGAGCGACAGCACGTTGGTGGTCGGTGCCGGTGTGCGGGACGAATGGGTGAAGGAGGTTCCGGGAATTCGGGTCTCGAACCTCAGCACGGAATACGGTCCACTCAATTTCGATATGCAAGCACTTGGCAGAGTCGTCACGGTCAATCTGCGCACAGGAATCCGGATGCCTCCCGGCGGAATCGTCGTTTACAGCCCGTTGGATGAACCGATTCTCTCAGCAGCCGTGGACGGAGTTCCTGCTGCAATCCGGGGTGCGGAGGTTAGGGTGCGCAAGATCCCCGCAATCGTAACGATCCGCTACGCGAAGTGATGCTCCGATTTCGAGCGTGCGTGCCTTCGGAATTGAGCGCTTCTTCTGCATCGCGGTCGGGGTCGGCGAGGGTATCCTCTTCGGCGGCTAGCTCGCTTACACGCTGCGAGCCTCGCGCAAACTACAACTGCGCGCGAGTCTCTTGCTACACGAGGCGCCGCCTACGAGGACACCCTCGCCTCCCGATCGAGATCTCTAACTGCGCATCACTTCGAGAGGATCTCGCCTTTCGAGCCGATCACAGAAGCGTAGTATCGCCCGGACGACTTGATCGTGCGTTTCTGCGTCGCGTAATCAACGTGCACGAGGCCGAAGCGCTTGGAATATCCGTGCGACCACTCGTAATTATCGAGCAGCGACCAGGCGTAGTACCCCCGCAGATCGACGCCCTGACGCAACGCATCATGCACGGCGCGCAGATGTTGTCGGAAATACTCGACCCGGAGTGGATCTTCGATTTTCCCGTCGATTGCCTGAGGTGGATCGTAGTACGCGGCGCCATTCTCGGTGATGTAAATCGGAGGCTTGCCGTATTGCTGGCTTACCCACTCAAGTACGCGCGTCAACGCCGCCGGATAGACTTCCCAGTGCGTGTCGGTCATGAAGCTTTCCGGCTGCGGCACGTGCTTTGTCTTGAGCGGCAGGAAGTCAGGGTGATACCGCTCAACCTTACGTGTGTAGTAGTTGATACCGAGAAAATCGATCGGTTGACTGATCTGGCGCATGTCTTCCTCGGGCCAGTCGGGCCACGCCTCACCAAAAATCTCGCGCAGTTCGCCAGGATACGTTCCCTTGAAGATCGGGTCGAGGTACTGCCGATTCATATAAGCATCAGCGCGCCGAGTCGCCTCGAGATCCTCAGGCGACTGCGAGGCCGGATACTTGGGCTCGAGATTCACTGTGATGCCGATCTTTCCGGTTTTCGCTGCGCTCGTCGACCGAAATCTGTCCACCGCCAATCCGTGCGCGCGCAGAAGATTGTGCGCAGCGATCGGCGCCTCGAACAAATTCGAATGACCCGGCGCGAGCACTCCCGACAGATATCCGCCGTCGGTAATGACCCATGGCTCGTTGAGGGTCGACCACATCTCGACCCGATCGCCGAGCGCTTCCCACATCGTCACCGCGTAATCGCAGAACCACTCGGCGATGTCGCGATTGAGCCAGCCACCGCGATCGTCGAGCGTTTCGGGCAGATCCCAATGGTAGAGCGTGACGTTCGGCTTGATCCCGCGCTTCAACAGTTCGTCGACGAGCCGCGAATAAAAATCGATTCCCTTCTTGTTGACAGCTCCGATTCCCTCAGGATAGATGCGGCCCCACGAGACGCTGAATCGATAAGCGTTCGTTCCCAACTCGGCCATGATCGCGACATCGTCCTTGTAGCGCCGGTAATGGTCGCAGGCAATGTCGCCTGTCTGATCGAGCCAGGTGTTGCCCGGAGTGTGCGAGAAGCGGTGCCAGATGCTGCGACCGGCGCCATCAGCTGTCGGGGAGCCTTCGATCTGGTAGGCGGACGTCGCCGTGCCCCAGAGGAAATTGTCGGGGAATCTGAAGTCTTTTGTCATCTCGGCGGGCCGTTGATCTCGGCGCGATCGGGCATCCACAAAACCGAAGCGGGGAGCTGTAAGCTGACGAAAGCTGCGAGCTTTTCAGCTTTCATACCGGCGTAAAACGACAATGGCGACTTGTGATGGAGAGGACGAATGGCGGGTGTAACGCTTAACGGCGTCCGTAAAATCTACAATGAAGGGAAGGAGCAGGTAGCTGTTGATCGCGTCGACGTCGACGTGAAAGATGGCGAGTTCGTCGTACTCGTCGGACCATCGGGGTGCGGGAAGAGCACCACGCTGCGGATGATCGCCGGTCTCGAGTCGATCAGCGCCGGCACCGTGAAGATCGGGGATCGTGTGGTGAATGATGTGCCGCCAAAGGCGCGCGACATCGCGATGGTCTTCCAGAATTACGCGCTCTATCCGCACATGACGGTGCGCGAGAATCTCGGCTTCGCGCTCAGGCTCAGGAACATGTCGGCCGCCGAGATCGACAAGCGCGTCAATATCGCAGCGGCGACACTTGGACTCGACGACTATCTCGACCGGAAACCGCGGCAGCTTTCGGGTGGCCAGCGCCAGCGCGTCGCACTCGGTCGAGCAATCGTCAGACAGCCACAGGTTTTCCTGTTTGACGAGCCGCTCTCGAATCTCGATGCGCAGATGCGCGTCTCGATGCGACGCGAGATCGCGCGTCTGCATCAGGAGCTAAAGGTGACGATGATCTACGTCACCCACGATCAGGTCGAGGCAATGACTCTGGGCGATCGCATCGTCGTCATGAACAAAGGTCACGTCATGCAGATCGACACGCCGATCAATCTCTACGAGAAGCCAAAAAACAAATTCGTCGCCGGCTTCATCGGCAATCCCGCAATGAACTTCGTGAATGGAACTGTCGAGGGCGGGGGACCCTCGCGATTCGTCGCCGACGGTGGAGACTGGGAGATCAATCTGCCTTCGCGGGTTCCGGCGCCACTCACTTCGGCGAGAGGGCGGGCAATTACAATGGGGATTCGCCCGGAGGACGTCTCAATAATTGCAGGCGCGGGCGCCGCTCCTGCTACCGCGACAGCCCGACTCGATCTCGTAGAGTCGCTCGGCAACGAGACCTTCATCTACGCGCGCGCTGGAAGTCATGACATCACGGCCCGCGTTTCTCCGCAATCTCTGCCGCCACTCGGTTCCAGGATCGTTCTCGCGTTCAACCTCGAGCGAGCGCACTTCTTCTCTAACGACTCCGGGGAGAGGATCGGTTAGCCTAGAGGCATCCACAAAAGGGAAGCGGGAAGCGGGAAGCGGGAGGCGGCGCGCCGTGCGTACTCATGCGTGCTCCGGCACGCCGAAGCGAGCGACCATGCGGTCGTAGTTGAGGCGAAGAAGCGCGATGACATCGTGAATGTCGTCGTCGTTATCGATGCGGCGTGAGGCGGGCCCGACCGAGCTGGGGAAGACCGGGTGATAGGTGATGCGGCCCTGCTCCTTCAACTCTGTCCAGACATCTTTCGGAAAGGAGAAGTGCGCAGCGCGATCGCCGTGCAAGTGGCCGATTTCGCGGCTGCCGACTTTGAACGCGAACTCGCCGCGTTTGCCAGGGCCGGCCTCGACGCCGGGCCATGAGGTGACTTCGTTAGTGATTTGCTCGCTTGCGGTTGGTTGCTTTGGCATGTGGGGCTCCTCGAACGATTGGAGGTCGTGTACCCGGGCAACCTACATCTTCAAGTAAGGTTGAAGTCAAGTGCCTGGTGATCCCAAGCATCCACAAAACTGAAGCGGGGAGCGTTCAGCTTAGCAGCCTCTTAGCTAAGAGCTTAGCTGGGAGCTCACTTAGGAGGCGGCAGTTTCGGGCGGGAAGAGAGTTTGATGCGCAGCGGAAAGATGCGAACGCCGGCTCATGTTCATCGCAAGGTGCGAGGTGAGCGATTTCAAGAAACTCGTGGTTTGGCAGAAAGGGCACGCCCTGGCGCTTCATGCGCATCGCGTCGCCACCGGAATACGCCGAAGGCAGGACGTTCCGCTAAGCAGTCAGATAATTCGCGCCGCGATGTCCATCCCGGCAAATATCGTCGAGGGCCGACGACAAAAAAGTGAAAAAGAATTTGCCCGGTTCCTGCAGATCGCCCTCAACTCCGGTTTCGAGCTGGAGTATCACCTGATTGTAGCCCAGGACATCGGCGCGATCTCGGAGACCGACTTCTCCCAACTCCTGCGCGAAGTTGTGGAGGTCAGAAAGATGATCCACGGCCTCCTGAAAAAGATCGGCGATCGTATCCACGACCAGGAGCAGTCGTCGGCGCCCAATCGGACAGAAGCTGCAGGCTAAGCAGCTGCCACGCTCTACGCTCCCCGCTTCAGTATTCTCAACCTAGAATCGACCGGGCCTAGTCTTTAGAAACCGCCCTTCCAACGATGATCGTGATGTTGTCCGTCCCCCCGCCGTCGAGTGCATCCTGCAGCAGATCTTCGCACACCTGACGCGCGGATCGCATCGTACCCAGGCGTTCGGCGATGCGCTCGTCGGAAACGTGCTTGGTAAGGCCGTCGCTGCAGAGCAGATGAACGTTTTCCCACAAGCTCGGGATCCGACTGACGACCGGCGCCGTCTGTGGTCCGCCAATCGAGCTGGCGAGGACGTTCGCGAGCGGTGAATGCTCAGACAGCGATTTGGTGAGTAGGCCCTGATCCACCAGCGCCTGCGCTACCGTCTGATCGTGCGAAATCTGGCTTAGCACTCCATTCGCGTAGCAGTAATAGCGCGAGTCTCCAACCTGAAGCAGATAAATCCACGGCCACACGCCGATCACCAGCGTAAGAGTTGTCGCCATTCCCGCGCTGGCGGCGTCGATCTCTCCGCGCTCGCGCAGCGCCTCGTGGGATCGTTTCGCGGCTTCTTCCAATGCCTGTGTGAAATCTCCCTCGCCGCCATCGGCGCGGAAATAACATCGAGCGCTATCAGCGATGTACTGTGCAACTTCTTCCAGAGCCAGACGACTCGCCGCTTCACCTTTCTGTCCTCCGCCGACACCATCGGCAACCATCATGAACGACGCGATGCGTTCTTCTTCCAGAGGCAGTCGATGATCATCGGGCAGACTCGATAACCGGACGTTGAGTCGTCCGCGCAACGAGCCGACGAGAAAGTGATCCTGATTTTCGGTGCGGAGCTTTCCGGGATGGGTGAGCCCGTAGACGTCGATCTCATCGTCGCGCGGTCGACGTGTGATGACGGAGGGCGCCGACTCGGCCAGTTGGTTTGTCATCAGCTCCTCGCACCTTTAGAGCCTCCAAGATACGAAACAGCTTTGCTGGGACGAAAGGGTGGTCGCACCCTTCCCGCCACGTGCTCCCGGGAATTCACGGGGACAAGTCGGAAAATTGTCGTGGTGGCCCTGCCAGCCGGCTTCGTAGCTACGTTTACCTGGAAATGACCCAACGCTCTCAGCTGATACGCTGCAAAGCTCTCCGCTCCCCGCTTCAGTATTCTGGAAGGAAGGGCCGGTGACAATCCCATATCCGAGAATCCCGCCGGACATTATCTCTTTCGGCCCCTTCAAGCTCCGCTGGTACGGAGTGATGTACCTCGTCGGGTATTTCGTCGGATATCGACTGGCGCTTTCGCGGATTCGCCGGGGCGCTAGCGTGTTGACGCAGCAGCAGCTCGACACCCTCGTCGCGTATCTGGTCATCGGGATGCTGATCGGCGCGAGACTTGTTTACGTTTTCGTCTACGACTTCCCGGAGTTTCGCGCCCACCCATTGAAAGCCTTTGCCATCTGGACCGGCGGACTGTCGTTTCACGGCGCAATTCTCGGAATGGCGTGCGCCATTGCGCTCTTTGCTCACCGATACCGAGTACCCACTCTCGCGATTACCGATATCGTCGCCTTCTGCGGCGCACCGGGTTTGTTCTTTGGCCGTATTGGGAACTTCATTAACGGAGAGCTTTACGGCAGACCGAGCAACGTACCATGGGCGATGATTTTTCCAACCGATCCGCTCCGTGTCCCCAGGCATCCGTCGCAACTTTACGAAGCGCTTGCCGAGGGTGTTCTTCTTTTTCTCGTGCTGTGGCTGCTGGATCGTAGAGCCCGCGCGCGTAGCTGGCACTGGGATGGCCTGCTGACCGGCGCTTTCCTGATCGGTTACGCCGTGCTGCGCTTTCTTCTGGAATTCACCCGCCAACCCGATCCGCAGCTCGGCTTCATCGTATTCGGGAAGTTCAGCATGGGCCAGCTACTGTCGACGATAATGTTGCTTGTCGGCATTGTCGTGCTGACTGCGTCGCGCTACAGAGTCTCGAAGAAAGTGCCGACGACCGCGTCACAGTGAGCCGGCTGAAGGGAGTCGCCTTCAACACTGTGCGCTTCTTGAACGTTCTACAGTCGGAGAGCCAGAACAAATCCGTCTAAACAAACCAGATTTCGCGGGCCTCGATGGCGACACCGATCATCCCTCATAACAGTCCCGCGCGGCGAGTCCTCGCGCACCTGAGGCACGGTCCAATGACCGTGGAGGAGCTCGCCAACCAAATGCACCTCACGCTGAATGCGGTCCGCAACCAACTGTCGAGACTTCAG
>DASWCI010000052.1:0-5555 GCA_036390195.1 Gemmatimonadaceae bacterium | reverse complement strand
GCATCCTTCGCGGCGCCGCTCAGCATCGCGCGCGCCGCGTCGACGTCGTTCGTACTGCCGATGAAGAGAGGCGTACGCTGGTGGAGCTCAGTGGGCTGGATGTCGAGGATGCGCTCGTGCCCATCCGTTGCGGCACCGCCCGCCTGTTCGACGATGAAGGCGAGCGGACTGGCCTCGTAAAGAAGACGCAGCTTGCCCCGCTTGTTCTTGCGATTGGCGGGATAAGCGAAAAGCCCGCCGCCCAGCAGGTTGCGATGGAAGTCGGCGACAAGCGAGCCAACATAGCGGGTGCTCATCGGCTGGCGATTGCCGTCCTGGCCCCGATAGTAGCGCATCAAATTCTGGACGGTCGGCTCCCATTGGCTGTGGTAGGAATCGTTGACCGAGAGATATCTACCGACGTCGGGAGTGCGGATATTCGGATGCGAAAGGAGAAACTCACCCAGCGACGGATCCAGCGTGAATCCGTGCGCGCCCTGACCGGTGGTGTAGACCAGCATCGTGCTGGATCCATAGATAACGTAGCCCGCCGCGACCTGGCGCCGCCCCGGCTGGAGCATGTCTTCCATTTCGCCGCGACTACCGCGCGTGATCTTGCGCACGACGGAGAAGATGGTGCCGACGGGCACGTTGACGTCGATGTTGGACGAGCCATCGAGGGGATCGAACAAGAGGCAGTACTTTCCGCACCGGAAATGCGGAGGAATGTCGATGATGCCCGGCTCTTCCTCCGATGCCATCGCGCACAGGCGTCCGCCGTGATCGACGGCCTTGATGATGATCTCGTTCGCCAGGACATCGAGTTTCTGCTGGGTCTCGCCCTGGATGTTCTCCAGATCGGTGGCGCCCAGTATGTCGGCGAGTCCCGCGCTGCGCACCTTATTGGCGATCATTTTCGCGGCGAGCGCCAGGTCATAGAGAAGACCGGAGAGCTCGCCCGTGGCCTCAGGGTGCAGCTTCTCCTGCTCGATGATGAAACGCTCGATCGTTACGACTGATGTCGCCGTGTGCTTTACCACTCAGAGATCCTTGTCGTCGGTAGCGAGGCGCGCCGCAGCATACCGTCGAGCATCGACTTCGTAAGCGTTACTCGTGTAGCCGTAACGGATGGATTGCCAGAGATAGCTGACCGGGAAGGTCTTGTGCTCCAAAAATTGGTGGACGTGACGGAGCTCGTGCAAGAGGAGCTCGGGGTCCAGCGCAGTCGTGGGCGCCAGGAAAATTGTTTTCCAAAGCGTAATCGCGGCCGCAGTGCTGGTTCCCAATGCCCAGCCGCCAATACGAACCGGCAGGCCGCCCCGGCGATACTTTGCGTGCGCGAGATCGGGGTAATGGCATATCATCGCCTCGGGGAGCTCGATTCGCTCTCCCACAAGCGCCACAACGAGTCTGGAACCAAATCCCATCTGTCTCCCTTCGCTTCGACCTCGATGTGAATTCCGTCAGTGCGCACGATTACCGTTCCCGCTTGATCCGTGCGCAACACCTCGGCTCCCGCCCGCGAAAGCGCGTAAAGCACGTCATTGCTGGGATGGCCGTATTTGTTACCAGCACCCACTGAGATGACGGCGACTTCAGGATGGACTGCATCCAAGAAAGCGCCACTGCTGCTCGTCGAGCTGCCGTGATGACCGACCTTGAGTACCTGAGCGCGGAGATCGCCGCCATGCTGGGCCAGCAGCCAGTCTTCTTCCGCACGCTCGGCGTCTCCAACAAGCAGAAAGCGCACCATTCCGTACCGCACGAGAGCGATCGTGCTCGCGAGGTTCGGGTCCTTGAGACCGACCGTCCAGGCTGAGTCGGGTGCGAGGAAGGCAATGATTACTCCATCTACGCGAATTGAATCACCGGGATGAACGCGATGCCATTCGATTCCCTGTTTCCTCGCCGCAGCCAGCGAAGCAATGTACGCTTCAGAGCCGCCTGCGAACGCCGCATCCCAGTACGCGCGGGGACGCATTGCAGTGAGAACGCTTGCCGCTCCACCAACGTGATCAGTATGAGGATGAGAGAGGACGAACGCTTCGAGGGTGCCGCCGCGGTGAAGGATGTACGGTAGCACAGTCGCGCGACCGGCATCACCACCCGGCCAGGCCGGACCCGCGTCGAGGAGAACCCAGTGGCCGGCGTTTGTTCGAAGCAGGATCGCGTCGCCTTGGCCGACGTCGAGCACATGAAGCTCGACCTGACCGTTTGGTGAAAACGGAAACGCCGGAAGTACCGCCATCGCGGCCAGTGCGGCCAATCCGGTGATCGCTGGACGAGCTGGAAAGCGACCCGCGCATGCGACCACCAGAGACACCGCCGCCACCGCTGCGAGCATCGCGGTGGTCAACGTCGTTGCTACCGTAATTGCGGCGCCCGGCGTTGAGGCCGCCGCCCAGGCCACCCAGTCAAACGCGAAAAGAAGCGGATGGACGGCCTGCGCGAAGAAATGGGCAAGGGCTGTGATCGGAGCAACGAGCAGCGCGAGAAACAACACTGGCTGGGCCAACGTGATTATCGGAGCGGCGACCATGTTGGACAACGGCGCGATGAGACTCACCCGACCGAAAACCCAAGCGACGAGCGGTGCGGTCACCGCGCATGCGATCAGAGAGGTGACGAGCTCGCGCCCGACCTTTCCCTTCCATCCTCCCAGCCGACTGGCGAGATGTCGTCGCCACACAACTCCGGCGGCGACGAGAGCACACATCCCAAGTACGCTGAGCTGATAGCCGACATCCAATGCGGTACGCGGCTGGTATAGCGGCACGAACGCGCCAATCGCCCACGCCGCCCAGGGCGACGTTGGTCTCTGCCAAATTCGCGAGGCCATCGCTACGCCCAGCATCGCGCTCGATCGCAACGCCGGCGGCGGTGCTCCAATGATGACGACATAGATGGCCGTAACGATGAAAGCGCCGTACAGCGAAACTCGAGGCGACATCCGCGCGACTTGAAAGAACAGTTCTATCGCCGCGGCGATGACAGCGACGTGGAGCCCAGATATCGAAAGCATGTGAATCAGGCCGGCGGCGGCGTAGCGATCGCGCATCTCGGTGGGGATCTGCCGCTGGTCAGCAATGAGGAGCGCTCGCGCAAGGGGGGCGTCATCGCCGAAGGTGGCGTCGATTGAACGGCCTGCTCGTGCTCTGACCCGAGTCAGGATGTCCGACGGAGCATCCTGCCTCCCGACGTGCGCCGTTGGACGGACCGGTGGCGCGGTCGAGACCGCTATCATTGCAGCAGCGGCGAACACGAGCGCGAGCCCACCATGCTCGAGTCGACGGCGAGCGAGCGCAATCGCGGCAGCGATTGCGCTACAAGCAACAACCACCCACGCAAATCCAGCGAATCCAGCGAGGAGTCCGCCGAGGTAAGCGAGGTATGCGGCTGTAATGAGTGGCAGCTCAACTCCGATTGCCTGCTGCCGAACTCTAGATCGCCCGCGGGACTCCTACGAAATCATTCTCGGGGTCGCGCAATTCAAAGCTCGCGCGATGGACGAAGTGCGAAACCCGGCCGAACGAAGAGTTATCGAGATTAAACCGCGAGTGGGAGCGCTGTGCGCTGCGCCACGACTTTGCCAATGAAAGTTGAGCCTGTGGTGCCGGCGAGCTCGACGGTAAGGTATCTACCAATCAGGGAAACATCACCCGGGATCATGACCGTCTTGAAGTCACGCGTGCGTGACTGCAACAGTCCTCCTCGGCGCGCTGATTTCTCTACGAGCACTTCACGTCGCTCGCCGAGGAGCTTGAAGTTTCGCTCCCGACTGCCCGCGCGAACAGTGGCGATAAGTCTCGCCAGCCTGTCGCTCGCGATCTCGTCGGAAACTGTATCCGACGGAGGAAAGCGCGTTGCGGGCGTCCCGTCGCGGAGTGAGAACTTGAACGTATAGGCGTCGTCGAATCCAACGAGCTCCACCGCGCTGAGAGTCTCCTCGAAGTCGGCTTCGCTCTCACCGGGGAAACCGACGATTACGTCGGTCGTGAGCGCGAGATTGGGAATTGCCTTATGTAGCTTGTCCACGCACTCGAGATAGCGCTCGCGGGTGTAGCGACGCAGCATGCGCTTGAGCGTGCGGGTCGACCCCGACTGCATCGGAAGGTGCACGTGCTCGCAGCAAGCCTCTGTTTCCGCCATCGCCCGGATAACCGCACCGCTGAAATCATTCGGGTGAGGGCTGGTAAAGCGTAGGCGCCTCACCCCCTTAAGATTGCCGATGGCGCGCAGGAGGTCCGCAAAATCGTGCTGGCCGTCGAAGTATGAATTCACGGTTTGACCCAGCAGAACGACCTCCGAAATTCCCGACGAAACTGCCGACTCAGTTTCACGAACAACTTCGGCAAGCTGGCGACTTCGTTCGGGGCCACGCGTTGTCGGAACGATGCAGTAGGTACACCTGTAATCGCAGCCACGCTGCACCGGAATCCAGGCTTTCACTCCGTCGAAGCGGCGAGGAGTAAAATCCTCGTAGTGCTCCTCTAGATCGAACTCCGTTGCGGTAGTGCGAACTCCGCCGCGTGCGCTCTCGATCAACAAAGGCAAATCGCGGTAGTTGTCAGGCCCGATCACAAGACTCACGTGCCTCGCTCGATCGAGCAGCTGCGACCCGAGTCTTTGTGCCATGCAGCCCGTAACCCCAAGGACGGCGTCCCGCTTCATGCGACTCTTCATTTCCCCGAGGCGACCGATCACGCGTTGTTCGGCGTGATCGCGGATCGCACACGTATTAATGAGGATCACGTCAGCGCCATCCGGCTGTTCAACCGATTCGTAACCGGATTCGGTCAGCTTCCCGAGCATGAGCTCAGTATCGCTGACGTTCATCTGGCAACCGTACGTCTCTATGTAGACCGTCGGGCGGGGGCTCTGCAGCATACGCGAAAGATAAGTTAGCGGGCGGAGGCAGTACCTGTTGCCGCGGCATGTTGCACTCCGCTTGCCTGGCTCTCCATTGCCGCCGGATCGGACGGCAGCTCGATGTAGAATGAGCTGCCTTTGCCCTCAGCGCTCTTGACCCAGATGCGACCGCGATGTCGCTCTACTACGAGCTTGCAGAACGTGAGACCGAGACCGGAGCTCCGAGTCCGTGGAGTTCGAGGCATCTCCACCTGACCGAATTTCCTGAATATCACTTCGTGATACTCCGGGGGAATTCCCGGTCCATTGTCGCTAACGGTGAACAGGACGCCGTGGCCCGCGCGCCGCGCGTTGAGCTCGAGGTGAATAGGACGAGCGGAGTGCGTGACTGCGTTCTGTATCAGGTTGGAAAAGACGCGCTTGATCAAGCCCTTGTCGCCACTGAAAACCGGCGCATCGTCGCCAACCGACACCGAGACCGTTGTGCGCTCCTGCTGGAAGCGGTGTCCCCACTCGTGAACCAACTCCGCGAGCAGCGCGCCAGGAGCCATTGGCGCGAGACTGAGGGTGATATTCGCCTCTTCGATCCGCGCGACTTCGAGGATGTCATCGATCAGAGCTAGCAAATCTTCCGACTTGGACTCGGCATCACCGATTGCGGCCTTTTGCGAAGTCGTAACCTGGCCAAAGTCTCCGTCGGCCAGCAT
>DASWCI010000051.1:0-7088 GCA_036390195.1 Gemmatimonadaceae bacterium | reverse complement strand
TCGGATCGCTGGCGATCTGCACAGTGCTCTACATCCTCATGTCGCTGGTGATGACCGGGCTCGCTAACTACACTGAGCTGAATGTCCCGCACCCGGTTTTCGTCGCGATCGAAAAAGCTGGTCCCGCTCTCGCCTGGCTCGGATCGATCATCAACATTGGTGCGATTGCGGGTCTCGCATCCGTTGTGCTCGTGATGTTGATGGGACAGCCGCGCATCTTCTTTTCGATGGCGCGTGACGGGCTCCTTCCTCCGGTCTTTGGAAAAGTTCACCCTCGTTTCAAGACACCGTACGTCACCACGATCCTGACAGGCATTGTTGCCGGTGTGGTCGCGGGCCTCTTCCCAATCGGAATCCTGGGAGAACTGGTTTCGATCGGGACTTTGCTGGCGTTCGTCATCGTCTGCGCGGGAATCATAGTCCTGCGCTACAAGTCGCCAAATCTTGCCAGACCATTCCGCACACCGCTGGTGCCGGTCGTTCCGATCCTTGGGATTCTCATCTGCGGCTACATGATGACAAGCCTGCCAGCGACAACGTGGGAGCGACTAATAATCTGGATGATCTTCGGGCTCGTGATCTACTTCTTCTACAGTAGGTCGCACTCGAAGCTGGCCCGCGCGGAAGGCAGTGCTTGATCTTCTAAGCGTTCCCCAGCAGCGACGGGAGTCGATCGGGCGTCTCGCGCAGGAGCTCCGCGCGGGACGCTCTGTCGCAATATCCACGCACATCAACGCCGATGGCGATGGCTGTGGGTCAGAGACGGCGCTCGCACGCTTGCTTGGCCAGGTAGGGATACGCTCGAGGATCGTCAATCCCACGCCGTGGCCCGACATGTACAAGTTTCTCCTTGGCGACGACGTGCGTGACGCTAGCGACATGGGTGCGAAGGCTCTCAAGGAAGCCGACGTACTCGTGGTCCTCGACATCTCCGATGTAAAACGGCTGGGCGTGCTAGCGGAGGCTGTACGCAAGCTCACCATTCCCAAGCTGGTGATCGATCATCACCTGCCGAGTGACGAGCCACCGAGCAAGCTGATGGTGGCCGACACGACGGCGTGTGCGACCGGCGAGCTGATTTACGATTTCGCCGCGTGCCTCCGTCTCAAGATCACGCCCGACATTGCGCGAGCACTTTACGTCGCGCTACTTACCGACACCGGCGGCTTCCGATTCAGCAACACGACGGCGCGATGCCTCAGTATCGCCGGCCAGTTGATCGCGTCGGGCGTCGAGCCGGAAGAGATGTACGGGCGGCTTTATGCATCGATGCCCGTGGGCAGGCTGCACCTGTTGCGTGACGCGCTGGCAACGCTCGAGGTGGATCCGGAGTACGGCATCTCGTGGATCTCGGTCGCGGCGGGTGCGGCAGAGCAGTACGGTCTGAGGTCTGAAGATCTCGAAGGAATCGCGGAGCATCCGCGCTCGATTGGGGGAACGCGCCTCGCGCTTTTCTTCCGCGATCTCGGCCACGACAAGGTGAAAGTTTCGTTTCGCAGCATCGGCGATGTCGATGTGAACAAGTTTGCGAAGAAGTTCGGCGGTGGCGGGCATGCTCGCGCGGCCGGCGCGCTCATTGAAGGAAATCTGGAGTCGGTGCGGCACAAGGTTGTAGCGGCAGCACGGGAATTCCTTGCCGCGGAGGATAAGGAGGGCGTGGCGTGAGCACGCAACCCGTAGAAAGTGCCCTCCCCGCCATCTAACTTGCGCTCATGAGTGTCCTTCGCCGCAAACGATCCCGCCCGCAGGCAGATGTGGAGCACCACATCCGCCACGAGCTCGCGGCGATTTTGCCAATCCTTAGAATCGAGCAGTGTGCAATAGAGCTGCAGGCGTTCGATCCGGCGACGGGAACTGCGGTCCTTTTTGTCAAAGGCGGTTGCCCTGATTGCGATTGCTCACCAGCCACCTTCATGCAGGGCATCGAGACGCAGCTCAAGCTGAGAGTGGCCGAGCTCAAAGCCGTTCTCGCCACCGAAGAATCGACGGGATGACGGCGAATCTCCAGGAGCGCGTAACGGATGCGCTCTCACGCATCCGCAACAATCGCATCGGCGCCAATATCCTCGAGGCGGAGATGGTTCGCGACATCGCGACGACTACTGACGGCAAGGTTCGCCTGAGCCTTTTCCTGTCCGCGGACGACGACGCCACTGTAGTGCGAGAAGTCAGGCAAACTCTGCAACAGGTTCCGGGCGTTACCGACGTCCGGGTCGACGTCAAGGACTCGTCGCGGCCGAAGAACGCCTCAGAGCCGAAGAACCCATCGGAGGCAAAGAACACCTCACGCACTCTGCCAGTGATGGGACAGGAGCCGCAGTCACGACGCGCCGCCGTTCCAGCGCCGACGCCAGTCGCGTACCCGCACCTGGGAAACATCATCGCAATCTCGAGCGGAAAGGGAGGCGTCGGAAAATCCACCGTCGCCGCGAATCTTGCGGTCGCCTTGGCGAAGCAGGGTGCGCGTGTCGGATTGATGGATGCCGACATCTACGGGCCGAACATCCCGCGCATGATGGGCATCAACGCGCCGCCGCCGGTCGAGAACGAGAAGATCATTCCGCTCCAGGCGTACGGAATCAAAATCATGAGTCTGGGATTCATGATCGAGCGCGATCAGCCGGCGATCTGGCGCGGACCGATCATCATGAAGATCATCACCCAGTTTCTGCGCGATGTGCAGTGGGGCGAGCTCGATTATTTCCTCGTTGACATGCCCCCCGGCACGGGCGACGCCCAGCTCTCTCTAGTGCAGGCGACGATGGTGCATGGAGCTATCATCGTGACCACGCCGCAGGAAATCGCATCGGGCGACGCACTTCGAGGCGCCAAGATGTTCCAGCGCGTTGCAGTTCCGGTGTTGGGGGTGGTCGAAAACATGAGCTATTTCGTTTGCCCGCACTGCAGCCACAGGCACGCAATCTTTGGCAGTGGAGGAGGGAAGCGACTCGCCGAGGAGCTCGATGTGCCGCTCATCGGCGAGATTCCGTTTTTCGCAGCGGTTCTGGAAGGCGGAGATCGCGGCGAGCCGATCGTTGTCAGTGACCCGCACTCGCCGGCGGGTGAGGAGCTATTCGAGCTTGCTGGACGGTTGAGCGGGCTGCTCTCCAGTCGCAATCCGGCCGGCGTAAACGCTGTGCTTCCCTGAAGCACCGAGTCCGTTCCGTGATGTAGCTCCGGCCGGCCACTACACTGCTTCTGCGTTCTTCTTGGGCCGGCTTCGCCACCAGGAGAGAATTACTGCACCGAAACCTGTTGCTACGGCGACAAGCGTCACCGAAAAAGCGAACATGCGAAGTATGGCGCCAAGAATCGGGAACCAGGTGAACGCCGCGGCGACGATCCACAAAGCGCTGAAGGTGAGGATTCCCGTGTAAAGGAACTGCAGCTCCTGTCCGGCGGGAGTCTCCGCTTCTCTTTTTCCGGCAATCGCAATTCCCGCGACCTGGGCAACGGCGAGGAATCCGAGAATCGCGATTCCAGACACCGCAATGAGGAATGCTGCGACACCGATCGGAATGAAGAAGATTCCAACAATCGTGATTGCCAGTCCGACGATGATTGCGATGAGAGCGGGAATCGATGCAAGGCCGCCGAGCACGCCAGTGAGAAGCGAGCGCCCGGTTTCGTTGGTGACGACTTCGACGGCACGCTTGAAGTAGTCTCGCGCGTAGAAGAGAACGAAGGTGCCCACCAGAAGCAGTACGACGAGCCACAGGAAGGCAGCCACCAGTGACCCCAGCGTAGTGCGAGGTCGGCCGCCGAAACTGACAGTGGCGCGGCTGTAGGTTGTACCAACGTCCTTGATAACGCCAAGGATCGACCCGCCTTCGTTGCGGACGTGACCCATTAGTGCGACCGCACCGCCGCGAACCCGTCCACTCTCGTGCACAATCACGTCGCCAAAAATGGCGGTTGCCGCACCGTCGACGTTTCCATACACGTCGAGGTTGCCGCGAATCACCATCACAGAGCCCGATGTGGTCGTGCCGGCGGGAACGACGAGGTCACCAGTGGTCACCTGCGCGTACTTTCGCCATCCCGCGAATCGGACGTTGTCGCGCTGTTGAGCGTACGCATCCTGCGCGGCCGCGGCCGCCACCACTAGTGAGACACCGAGCAGGATCGATTTCATTTACGCTGCCTTGCGTTTCGCGATTTGAGCGGCGGTGCGGATCGCGCCATATCCAGCGATCAATCCGACCACGAGCGTGATGTACAGAATGACTGCCTGAACGGCGCCGGCCTGCAGATAGGTAATCGCAGAAGATCCCAGGACCAGCGCGCCTATTTGTGTGCCGACAGCTGCAATCGCGAATGCGTACTGAGTCACGGCGGCGCTGAGCATCGCGGTGAGGACGTCGATCTCGAAGAACATGAACGCCGCTGCTGCGATGAGGGTGACCCCGGCAACCGCTCTTCCCGTCGCCTGCATGACGCCCATGGGACGGCGCGGAGTGATCGCCTTCTGACCGCCCCGGTGCAGCTCGAGGTGCCTGGAGGCGCTCACGGCAGCTACGGTCCGAGGGGCCTGCAGTCGGTCTATTCCGGCGATTACGTGATCGGCAAAATCCGGCGATGGCGACAGGTAGGGAAGTCGCTGCAACTCGGCCGCAATAGGGACGAAGTCTTCATCGAAATCATGCTCGATCATGGGTTCCTCACGTGATAGCCTACGGGTTTGGTACGGGCGAAGTTTCAGGCTTTTTCGGCCTATTTTTGGTGACCAAAAAAGGAGTTCCAAAGGTCATCGCAGGTCCCCCAGATACTGCCTCAATTCCTGACGCGCGCGGTGGATGTAGGTCTTCACTGTCCCGAGCGGCAGCTTCACGATCTCGGCGATTTCGTCGTATGAATAGTCTTCAACGTGTCGCAGGATGATGCAGGCGCGGTACTCGGGTCTGAGCTTGGCGATTGCCTTTTCTATCTCGGCTCCCAGCTCGCGCGATTCGAGCTCCTCGAGAGGAGATTCGCCTCCACTCGTGACCGTCACCGCCGTCGCGCGCGCCCGCTCGGCCGTTATCGCATCGGGTGATCCTTCGATGCTGATAGTGTCCACCTGACGGCGTCGGAGATGATCGATGGTGATGTTGTTTGCGATCTTGAACAGCCAGCTCGAGAACTTGAACTCGGGTCGGTAGCGATCGATGTTGTTCAGGACCTTGATGAAGGTCTCCTGCGCGAGGTCTTCCGCCGTCTCCTTGTCGCGGACCATCCGATAAATGAGCGAGAACACGGGCCGCTCATAGCGCTTGATCAGCTCGCGATAGGCGTCCTCGCGCCCTTCCTGGGCGAAGACGACCACTTGCTGGTCGGATACGTCGGTGTAGGACCTTGCTGGCATGGTAGGGAAGCGCGGGAAAGATAGCTTGCCCCGCGCACCAATGCCGGGCAACTTTCGGTGGATGCTGGCCACCGACATGGACAGGGCGACAGCCAGTGCCGCCGCTGCCGGTGGCGCCGAGAAACGCGCGTACGTAAAGCGGATATTCTCCGAGATCGCGCCGCGCTACGATCTCCTCAATCATGTGCTCAGTCTCAACATCGATCGACGGTGGCGGCGTAAAGCCATCGCGCGCCTCGGCGTTGAGCGAGATCAATCTGGTCGATATCTCGATCTGTGCGCGGGAACAATGGATGTGGCAGCACAGATTTCGATGCTGCCGCGGTTTCGCGGTCTCGTTATAGGCGCTGACTTCGCGGAACCGATGCTGAAAGCAGGAGCACAGAAGGTGAAAGGTGGGCGAATCGCGCCCGTGACGGCGGATGCAATGCAGCTCCCGCTAGCGTCGGGACAGCTGGCTGGTGCAATCGTCGCCTTCGGAATCAGAAATGTCGCTGGACTCGAAGAATCATTGAAGGAAGCATTTCGCGTCCTGGCGCCCGGCGGTCGCCTCGTCATATTGGAATTCTCAACGCCGCGAATCCGTGTGCTGCGCACACTGTACCAGCTCTACTTCCACCACGTACTTCCTCTCATCGGCCGATTGGTCAGCGGTCACCGCACCGCATACCAATATCTTCCGCGATCGGTGGCGAACTTTCCGGTCGAAGAGGAGCTGGCGAAAAAGATGGAGGACGCCGGGTTCACCAAGGTGAGCTGGTCGAGTCTCTCGTTCGGAGTTGCGGCCATTCATGTTGGTGAGCGACCTATCACCGCGGTCGGAGCCAAGTGAGCCTCGACAACATTTCGCAATTCCTTTCTGCGATCGATCGTGCCGGCGAGCTAACGCGTATCGCGGAGCCGGTGAAAGCCCGTCTGGAGTTGTGCGAGATCGCTGATCGTGCGATGAAACAGACCGGCGGCGGAAAGGCGCTCTACTTCGAAAACGTCGTTCTCGATTCCGGCGAGCGATCGCAGTTCCCAGTCGTCATCAACCTTTTCGGGTCGATGCGGCGGATCTCGCTCGCATTGGGCGTCGACGATCTGGACGAGATCGGTCAGCGAATAACCGAGATGCTGGATCTTAAAGTGCCCGAGGGAATCATTGGCAAGCTCGCGATGCTGCCGCGCTTGCTGGAGCTCGGAAAATTTCCGCCGCGTATCAAGAGTGGGAAGCCGGCGTGCCAGGAAATCGTGCTCAAGGGTGAGGAAGTGGATCTGTCTAAGCTGCCGATCATCACCTGCTGGCCCGAGGACGGCGGACCATATATCACACTGCCGATGGTCATCTCGAAGGATCCCAAGCGCGGCATTCGCAACGTTGGAATGTACCGGGTGCAGGTCATGGGACCGCGTACGCTCGCGATGCACTGGCAGCGGCACAAGGTGGGCGCGGCGCACTGGCGCGAGATGGCGGAGAAGGGCGAGCGAATGCCGGTCGTCATAGCAATTGGAGCAGATCCGGCATCGGTATATTCAGCGTCAGCGCCGCTTCCGCCTACTATCGACGAGTTTTTGTTCGCTGGATTCCTGCGCAAGTCGCCAGTGAGTCTCGCCAAGGCCGTCACCTGCGAGCTCGAGGTTCCGGCCGAGGCCGAATTCGTGATCGAGGGTTACATCGATCCAGCGGAGCCGCTGGTTATTGAGGGGCCATTCGGAGATCACACGGGTTTCTATTCCGAAGCCGATCTTTATCCCCAGGTTC
>DASWCI010000050.1:0-3974 GCA_036390195.1 Gemmatimonadaceae bacterium | reverse complement strand
AGCGCGTCACCTGCCTGAGTTACGCCCCCCGCGAGCACGACGATGTCAGGATTGAAGATGTTGAGCAGGTTTGCCACGCCGGTGCCGAGGAAGTGCGCCGTCTCGCGGACGACTTCTCTTGCTATCGCATCACCTCGCTTGGATGCCTCGTAAACGATCTGCGCTGTGATTTTCCGCTGGTCGCCGTCAACCATGCTCACCAGAATCGACTCGCCTTCGTCGCCGCGCAGGGCTTCGCGGGCTCGCTCGGCGATAGCGGGGCCGGAGCAGTAGGCTTCCAGGCATCCGTAGTTCCCGCATTTGCAGCGGCGTCCCGTCGAGTCGATTGACGTGTGACCGATCTCCCCGGCGACGTCCGATGAGCCGTGATAAAGCTTGCCTTCGAGAATGAGTCCGCCTCCAATTCCGGTTCCGAGTGTCATGCCGATGACATTTCGTCCGCCTACGGCCGCACCGCACCAGAATTCACCGAGTGTGGCGCAGTTCGCGTCGTTGTCGAGTGTGGCTTCGAGATTCACACGACTCGAAATCTCATCGCGCAGCGGAAAATTCTTCCAGCCGAGATTTGGGGTCACGATGACGATGCCCTTCTCCCGATTTAGCGGCCCCGGTGATCCGATCCCGACGCCCATGAAATTGGAACGTTCGGCGCCAGTCTCGGCCATCGTCTGCGCGATTACCTGCTCGATCATCCCGGCGATGCGATCGACAACCGATGCCGCTCCGCCTTCAGCGAGAGTCGGCATGGTATTCATCGCGATCTCCCGGCTGCCATCGAGCGGCATTGCGCCGGCCACGATGTTGGTGCCGCCTAAATCGACTCCAACGATGTAACGCTCCTTCACGCTCATACGGGCACCGGTGGGTTAAGGACTTCCGTCAGCAAGCTCGAGATATACTCCGGCGTCAGCTCGCGCATGCAGCGCCAATGTCCGAGTGGACACCGCTGTGGCCCGTGACGATCGCACGGACGACAGGACAAGCCCTCGTGTCCGGCAATTGCCTTTCTTTCGGCGAGGGGACCGAACCCGAACTCCGGCACTGTCGGACCGAAGATAGCAAGTGTCGGTGTTCCCATCGCCGATGCAAGATGCTGTGGCGCCGAATCGTTCGTCACTATTGCCTGCGCGCGGCCAATGAGCTCCGCCGAAGCGAGGAGTGACAGGGTACCAGCGGCGTTGATCACGCAACTGGGCGGAAGTACATCATTGATCTGTGCCGCGATCTCGGAATCGGCATTTGATCCGATCACGGCGATTCTGAAATCTTCCGCCAATCGCGTTGCGAGTGTGACGTAGTATGGCCAGCGCTTAGTCCCCCAGGCGCTACCGGGCGCGAGCGCCACAAACGGTTCGTCGGTGCTCCCGCTCCTGCGAAGGAGAAGGTCGATTGACCGCCGGTCTTCGTCAGATGGATAAAGCCGCGGGCGAATCTGATCGCGCGTCGGGGGATCGGCGCAGTCGGACATCGCGAGCGACCAGAGTCGTTCAGCGTGATGATGGTCGGGCCGATACGGCACTTGTCTAGTGTAGAGAACTCGTCCCGTCGAGCTCGCGAAGCCGATGCGCTGCTTCGCACCAGTCAGCATGGCGAGCAGACCGCTGCGAAACGAGCCTTGCGCCAGATAAGCCGCGTCATAGGGTCGCCGGGTGCGAAGCTCCTTGATCGTATTCCAGAGTCCCAGAGCCGCGCCGTAGGTCCCCCGTTTGTCGTAGCGAATGACCGAACGGATGTCGGGACTGTTGGCCAGAGCGGTAGCACCGATCGGAGTTGCGAGCACGTCGACTGGCCCGCGCTTGGCGAGCTCCGCGATCAGGGGCGTCGTTAGAACGACGTCACCGAGAAAGCTGGTCTGAACTACGAGCGCGCCGCTCAATCAGTCTCCGTAGAGCCCACTTGCATACCTTCTAATCCACCTGAAGGACGGCAAGGAAGGCTTCCTGCGGTATTTCTACTGAACCGACTTGCTTCATTCTTTTCTTTCCCTCCTTCTGCTTCTCAAGGAGTTTGCGCTTGCGCGTGATGTCGCCGCCGTAGCACTTCGCGAGCACGTCTTTGCGCAGTGCCTTCACGCTGGTGCGGGCAATGACTTTCGATCCGATAGCCGCCTGAATTGCCACTTCGTACAGCTGGCGTGGAATGAGGTCCTTCAGCTTATCCGCGATCTTCCTTCCCCACTCGTACGCCTTGTCCTCGTGAATGATTACGCTGAACGCATCGACGGGATCACCGTTGATCAACATATCGAGCTTCACCAGCTCGCTGCGACGGTACTCGAGCATCTCGTAATCGAGCGACGCGTAGCCACGGCTAACCGTCTTCAGCTTGTCGAAGAAATCAAGAATTATCTCGCCCAGTGGGAATTCCCAATCGAGCTCCACGCGCTGAGTGTCGAGATATGTCATCGTCCGGTAGACTCCGCGGCGCTCGGTGCCGAGGGTCATGATGGGACCAATGTATTCGGCCGGAACCATGATGCGCGCCTTCACATATGGCTCCTCGACGTAGTGGAGGATCTGGCTTGCCGGCATCAGCGACGGATTCTCGATCAACTTCATCGTTCCGTCGGTGAGATAGACCTTGTACTCCACCGACGGAACGGTGGTAACAAGCTCGAGATCGAACTCGCGACTCAATCGCTCCTGCACGATCTCCATGTGTAGAAGTCCGAGGAAACCGGCGCGAAATCCAAATCCGAGAGCAGTGGACGTCTCAGGCTCGTAGTTCAGCGATGCGTCGTTCAATTTGAGTTTCTCGAGCGCGTCGCGCAGTGTCTCGTATTGCGTTGTGTCGGTTGGATACAATCCCGCAAACACGAAGCTTCGCACCGCTCGATAACCTGGTAGCGCTTCACTGGCGTGATTGTCTGCGTCGAAAATCGTGTCGCCGGCGCGAGTCTCACTCACAGATCGTACGCTCGCGACGACGTAGCCGACTTCGCCGGGGCCTAGTTGATCGGTGGAAACCTGTCGAAGCTGATTGTAGCCGACCTCATCGACCTCATAGACCGACTCGCTCGCGCCGAAAGTGATGTGCGTGCCCTTCCTGATCACACCATCAACTACGCGCACGCTGGGAATCGCTCCCCGATATTTGTCGTAGTACGAGTCATAAATGAGGGCGCGCAGGGGAGCCTTCTCGTCGCCCTCAGGTGGCGGGACTTTGCGCACGATTTCTTCGAGAAGCTCGCCGATTCCGATTCCCTCTTTCGCGCTGACGAGAAGGATTTCGTTCTGCTCGATTCCCAGCAGCTCCGCGACTTCCTTCCGCCGGCGCTCTGGCTCGGCGCCGGGAAGATCGATCTTGTTGAGAATCGGAATTATCTCGAGGCCTGCATCCATTGCGAGGAAAAGATTCGAGAGAGTCTGCGCCTCGATTCCTTGCGAGGCATCGACGACGAGGATCGCGCCCTCGCAGGCCGCAAGCGAACGTGAGACTTCGTAAGTGAAATCGACGTGCCCGGGAGTGTCGATGAGATTGAGCTCGTACTCCTGTCCGTCGCGCGAGTTGTAAGTCATGCGCACGGCGTTGAGCTTGATCGTGATCCCGCGCTCGCGCTCGAGGTCCAGTGTGTCCAGAACCTGAGCCTTCATCTCGCGCTTCTGCAGCATGCCGGTGGCCTCGATCAGCCTGTCGGCGAGCGTCGATTTGCCGTGGTCTATGTGTGCGACGATGCAGAAGTTGCGAATGTGATCGAGCTTCAAGTCGGATCTCGGGTTTTCTTGCGGGAGGGCGGCGGAGGGAACGTCGAAATATAACAGTCAAGCTGCGCCCTCCTCCCTCGGAGGCGGCTCCTGATCTCCGCTCAGTTTGTAGCCTGAATCAGATTGCGTTCTGTCCCGACGCTGTTAAGCGAACAGCGCGCAGCGACCGCCGAGAAGCGGGTAGCAGTGCTCTTGTCGGTTCCTTCGCCCCTCTAGGTTTGTTACTGCCGTCGATTTGGCGGCGGAACTCGCGCCGGCTCGGTCCTGGTT
>DASWCI010000049.1:0-3485 GCA_036390195.1 Gemmatimonadaceae bacterium | reverse complement strand
AATCTGCGTGTCCGTCCAACTGGTCGTCGTCGCCGTTTGTCCACCAACCCTTAACCAGTACGACAGTTCGGGAACCGCCGGGAACAACCCCTGCCCGGTAATCGTGATCTGCGTCCCGATCTTTCCAGACGTAGGCGTGATCCCGGAAATTGTTGGCGTCTGCGCCTGGGCTGTGGCGCCCATGAGAACAACTGTGGAGACAACAAACAGTAATAATGCACGGACCCATCGGGACATGAAACGTTTCTCCGTCGAATGAAAACACACACAGGTAGAGCCACCGCTGCGGCGCAATCGCGACCGCAGTTAGCAGAAGCATTCAAATCAGAGCTGGTCGATGCTGGGAGGGGGGATCCGTAGCGCGGCCCGCCTGTCTCACGTACAGACAAACGCAATGCAACAACACTACTTTGGGAACGCAAGTAGGCTACTCTGCTTGATATTCGTACTGCAAATGAATATCTGTTGACTCTGAGTTACGAGAGTAACAATTCGAAAACTAATTCGAGGTAGGGGTAGATGCGACGCGAAGTGGAGCCTGCCCCTTCCGCTGCTCCTCGACTTGTTGCAAGCATCGCTCCAAAAATCGATCTCCATGGCTTGGCGGCTAATCTTCCGCTCCAGCTCGGCGATTGTGTTACTTTCCTCTGCGGCTTCGTTGGCATGGCCGCCGAAGTCGGTACCACTTCAGTCCGTGGGTGGGAGCGATCAGCGTCAGCGGCAGGCTGTGAAGCCGGGATCGCTCCCGCCCATGTTCTGTCTTGTGGTTGACCCTGCTCTCTTTAGCATCACCTTTAATTGCAGTTGATTGTCGATCTGGGTGTAGAGGTGAAGACGCAGTCGTGATGCGAGGCATGTGTATCAGCCAGCATTTCCCGCTTATTGTCAGCTGATGAGTTCGAACTGACTCGAACAACGTTCGTACTTGTTCGAATGCTGTTCGAGTTTTGTCCGGTTTTAGTTCGAAGATCATTCGAAGTCTGTTCGAAGCTCACAGGGTCGCTCTCCGATACTTCATGCTCCAGAGTGGGTAGTCGAACTCAAGCAAGTGCCCACGAATCGCCACTCGACTTTTCGAAAACCGTCGCAGGAACTCATGCTCAGCGGCATCGAAGTTCCGAGGCGTGTCGGCGACGTAGACAATCTCGGCGTGTGGCAGCGAGTGCAGAAGGATGTCGTGCTGCCCGAGCAATCTCTCGAAAGCCGAGAGCGACCGCTGGCCTTCGTCCACAAAAGCAAAGCTCACGAGAGGAGAGCCGTCACTCCGCTCGGTAACGGAGATCGGCATCCGGTCGGGAAAGAAACGAGAGTGGCTCGACGTTTGATCGCCCCGTCGAGGCAGCGCGGTCGTCGGCAGCCCCAGCTTGCGGTGAAAGAACTCGACCTTGGCACTCTCGCTCTCCAAGAACCTTTTACCGGAATGGTCGAGGACATAATCGAGCTGCATCAAGCGGAGCTTGATCTCGCGGTCGGATTTCTCGCGACGGTTCTGGGAGTCCGGCTGATTGATCAGCCGGTAGAGCAGTTTTGCCTTGAGGTGGTAGATGTGCCGCCCGGTCGCGTACTCGATGGGATGCAGATGCTCGCGCTCATTTGCTTTGTGAAGGAAGCGCTGCGCCATCGCTCCGTCGTCGCGCTCGATGAAGTGAAGAAACTGCCGCCGGAGGCAGTGGCCCGAGTGAACGGCTACAAGATACAGAAAGGCTGCTTCGCGTTCGGTGTAGCCGAGCCGTTCGATGTCCGGAACCGGATCGTAGCCTGCGCTCATAGATCGAGAATCCGGTCGAGAAGGTGGTGGTCGCCTTCAGCTCGGGCGGAGATGGTGGAGTGGTCAGAGCTGGAAGCGTAGAGATGAAACCCTGCCTGGACCTTCGAGCGAAGGTGTCCAGGATGGTAGGCGGCGGTGACGACCTCGATGTCGCTGAATCCGGTGCGGCTCCCCTGGTCGAGGTCGTACTCGATCCGGGCATCGGGCATCTGAATCTGGTTGTCCACAAAGGGGAGTTGTTGCTGTTCTGCCACCGCCTGCTTGATGGAATCCATCTCCCGGTCGGGTTCAGACTTGCGCAGACGGTAGATCGCCTTCTGCACCTCGGCCTTCAGTTCGAAGTCGAGGCGGATGCGAAGATGCTCACCTCCTTGGGATCGAACCCGCTCTGCCTCCTTTAAATAGGCGCGATAGATCTGGGTATCATGCTCAACCTCTCTCGGCTTGACCAGTCCGTGATACAGCCGCTGCCCTGGTTCAGTCCGGTTGGCAATCCGAGCTGCGCGTTCCCCGTGGTCGGTGAGTGAAGCGACTTCAAAGCGCTCGGCTGGCCGCACCCTCCCATCGCGTCGGGCGTTCGCGATGTCGAGCGTGACCAGACCTTGCTTCTGGAGATACCGGAGATCGCTACCAGCCGCTCGCTCGTCGCCGCTATAGATTGTCTCGACTACATCTTTAAGTGCGAGCACGCGGAAGCGGCCGACTTCGGCTAGCGTTAGCTTCTCTTCCGGACGCAACCGGACGTGCAGAAGTGGCGAGACTGACAGGCGATTGCGGCTGCGAACGTGGCGTTCGGCTGGCTCCCGATTCAACTCAGGGCCGGGTGCAATCTTGCGCTCATACTGGCGGCGGGGAATATCGAGAGAGCTCTTCTGTTCTGCTTGCTCGCGCAGCCGCTCCAACCTCCGGTCGAGCGGCCCCGGTTCCAGCAGTGGCTCTGGTTGTGGAGGTGATTCCGGCGAGTATTCTCTACGGATACTTCGGAGGTCCTCGGAGTCGTCGGGGATGGAGAGCCGCATCACGCCTCCTCATCGCTGGGCGCGTTCCCGGCCTGCATGTCCTCGGTCTGTTCCGGCGCATCCCCATCTTCATCGTCATACTTGATATCAGTGCGCCTGCCGTAGATTTTGCGAATCTCGTACTCGGAGACGTCTCCGAAAGATTCCATCTCGCGCTGTGCCGCCTCCTTGGCTGCACGCACGCGTGCGACAAGGTCGTCCTCATAAAAAGACAATTCCTGTTGGCGATCCTCTTTCGCGTTGTTGTTCTCAGGGTCTTCAGGGATTGGCGACTGGCTGGTGCTGATCTTCATGACTCTGCCTCCGCTGGAAGCTTACGAGCCGCAGATCTATCGAGTGATGTTTTCATAGCCACCGCTATGCGCTGACGGAATAGATCACAACCACTGTGGGTGTTGATGGAAGAACCTCGTGGATAGACTGCCAGTTTCAATTCACGCCCGCGTGTGGCGAGCGACCCTTTCGCAAGTTGCACATATGTGCGCAGTAACGTTTCAATCCACGCCCGCGTGTGGCGAGCGACAATCTCTCCTGGCGATGGTGGGACGCTACTTCGGTTTCAATCCACGCCCGCGTGTGGCGAGCGACGACGTTCGGCGGATCATCGGCGATCCCAGTAACGTTTCAATCCACGCCCGCGTGTGGCGAGCGACCTTTTCCGGCAATCGGCCTGTCGCCGTACGGAATGTTTCAATCCA
>DASWCI010000048.1:0-7317 GCA_036390195.1 Gemmatimonadaceae bacterium | reverse complement strand
CGGAGACGGCAGGTGCTTGTCCCGGAGTGAGAACGTTGATTAGCGGCGGCTCGGTAACTGTCGGCGAAACTCTATCAGCACGGCAAGCAACGACGACGAGCGCTAGTACGGGGAGGGCAACATGAGCGGTGGGCGAGTAACGCATTGCGACCTCTCTGCTGCGGCGGGGTTACCACATTAGCGCTATCCAGGAAGCCGGTCAAGCTGTGACAAAACCCCCTACTGGATCGTAGCTGGTTGCTGGATTTGGACCCTTGACTTTGCCCTACTTTGTGATGTAAAGTACTCTGTCATGCAAGACTTTGCCGAGAAAACCAAAGTGATTCCTGCCCCCACCCCGCGTGCACCAATCGTGTGGACCGGCGCGCTCCTTTCCTCCTTACTCGGAGCCGCGATCCTTTTCGATGCCTTGCCGGGAGTCAATTGGGCGATATGGATCGCGGCCGCATCCGCGTCAGTCCTCCTCGCCAGGATCGCCGGCCACAAACGCATCGAACTACCACTCACCATACTGCTGGCCTGGGCGACTCTGCTCAGCTTGGGGCTCGCTGTCACCGGCAACGGTTTTATTCATTTCCTCATCATCATCAGCGACGCCATGCTGCTCGGACTCGCCGTGATCACGGTCGGCTCCGAGTACTGGAGCTCGCTGTCGGCGAAATTGCTCGCCGCTGTTCCTATTCTCGCGCCGTTCCGGGTTTGGCGCGCCACCGCCTATGAGGCTGCAGACGCGCCGCGGCCAATTTCATCGCCGAGAGCGCGGTCGCTGATCAGGGGAGCTCTGCTCTCGGTACCGCTCGTGGTCATACTCATCGTGTTACTTGGAAACGCCGACCCTGTTATACGCTGGACGACCGAGCGCATCTCTGCGTGGCTGCCGGATTGGTCGTTTCCACCACGCCTGCTTTTCTTCCTCTTCCTGCTCTCGATTACACTCGGCGCTAACTCGCTCGCCTTACGACAAACGGATCCGCGGCTCCCCAATCTTCCCGGATTGAATCGGACATCGGCCGTTGGTCTCACGGAGCAGCGGATGATGCTCTGGAGTGCCGCGGTCGTACTCTGGATTTTCGTAGTGCTCCAGATCTCGTATCTCATCCGCCCGCCGCCGGTCGCCGTCAACAGCGGCGTCACGTTCGCTGAATACGCACGCCGAGGTTTCGGGGAGCTCTCATTTGCCGCGACGATCGTCGGCGCCATCATCCTGGTTCTCGAATATGCACGTCCGAGCGACGCGAGCGAGAAAGACCGGACGCTGCTGATGCGACTCGAGGTTGCCCTCCTGGTTGCGCTCGAGCTCGTGCTCTTCTCCGCTTTCCGGCGAGTGATCCTCTACGAGCAGGCGTACGGTTTCACCACTGCCCGCCTGTTCGCCCAGGCCTACATGCTAGTAATGTCACTCGTGCTGATCGCGCTGGGAATTGAAGTCGTGCGACGTTCCGTGTCGGTCGCCTTCGGCAGACGAGTGGCGGAGATCGCGCTCGGCGTCTTCACAGTGTTGGTCTTCTGGAACTACGAAGCCTGGATCGTCAACAGGAACATCGACCGCGCCGTGGAATCGGGAAAGTTCGATCTGGATTACGCACGGCGTCTCTCGGGCGACGCGATTCCAGCGCTTGTCTCGCGGAGGCGCCAGCTCGGCCCCGATGTCGCGGCGAACGTCGAGGCATCGATTGTGTGCGCGCCACGGTCTAGAAGTCGGCGCTGGTTCGAATGGAATCGCAGCCAGCAGGCGCGGAACGAGGCGTTGCAAAGCGCGCATCCGGATCCGTGTCCTAGCGGCCAATCTTTGCGCTGGAGACGCAATGTAGACTGAGTAGCGCCGTGTCTACGAGGCGGTCGCCTGTGGACGCATCAAGCGATAGACCGGCCAGCTCAACGCGAGCAGCAACAGCGAGTACACGCTATTACGCGTGTCAGTAGTGACAGCGGCGATGAGGAACGCAACGGAAAAGACCAGCACCAGCCCTGTCGTCCACGGGTGACCTTTCGCTCTGTAGGGACGGGGCGCATCAGGTTCCCGTCGTCTTAGTATGAACAAGCTGAGGAAGACCAGCGCGTACTGCGCAACAAAGAAAAACGCTGTGACTGCGATGACGATTTGAACGGTCCCGGTAAGGACTAAGGCCAACACCACGACCGTGCTGAGCAGCAACGCGATCGCCGGTGTGCCGCCACGATTCACGTATTGTCCCGCCTGAAAGAATCCGAACACGCTGAGCCTGTACATGACCCGAGGGGTCATCAGCTGATAGGCGTTTAGCGCGCTGAGCAGAGACACTATCGTCAGCACCCTGATGACGGTGTCACCTTTCGGTCCGAAGATTTCATTCGCCGCTGTCGCCGCGACCAGTGGATCTCCAGCCATTCGGCTGAGCGGGAGGACATAGAGAAAACCCACGTTGATCAGCAAATAGATCGCTGCAACCACCAGCACTCCGCCGAAGGTCGAGCGCGGAATGTCGCGAGCCGGATTCTTGAGCTCGCCAGAGAAATACACGATGCCGTTGTAACCGTCGTAGGTGAAAATCACCGATTGCATTGCCACGACCAGTGCCACCAGCAGTGGGAACGCGGTCGGGACTGCACCCGCACTTGATTGAAAGCCGCGACCGAGCAGAAAGCACGCGCCTATCAGAATTGCGAATGCAATTGTCTTGGCGATAGCGGTCAGATTCTGGGCGATGCTACCCTCTTTGATTCCGCGCCATTGCAGCAGCGCAAAACCAAGAATCACGGCCGACGCAATCAACGACCCCACACCCGTCGAAAGACCAAGGAGCATCGTCGTGTACTCCCCGATCACAAGCGCTGCCAGCGCGGCACTGCTGCATGTCGACAGCCAGTCGCTCCAGCCAATGACGAAGCCGGCATAGAGCCCAAGCGAGCGGCGAAGGTACACTGTATACCCGCCAGACTCTGGCATCATCGTCGCCAATTCGGTCAGCGCATTCGCGCCCAGCATCGCGTAGGCGGCGCCCAGAATCCAGACGCCCAGGAACAGCGGCACGCTCGGCAGTAACTGAGCGACCTGACCCGGAGTGCGGAGAATTCCGGAGCCGAGTGTGTTGCCAACTATTACTGACAGGCCAAAAGCGACCCCGAGAACCGCCAGTAGGGTGCGGGTGGGGCGAAGCTTCGCTGGACCGGCCGGAGGGATTGCCTCTGCTGCCCCAGTCACGCGCGCGGCGTGAGTCGTGACGATCCGTTCGAGCCGACCGGTCGCCGCATGAAGTCCGCGAGCAGCTCGTGGAAATGATGAGTGCCGACTTCCCGCCGTTCGGAGTAGCGGCCACGATCGTAAAGTCGCGAGCGGACTCCCCGCTGCACCGACTCGACCACTTCCTCATCTTCCATTTCGACGCGATGCAAACCCGCGCCGACACCGCTCTCGCGCAGTGATGCATTCCAGACGTAAGAGTGGAAAGAGACTCGCGTCCGGCCGGCTGCGAGGGGAGCAACGACGTTAAGCGAGAGTCCCCACGGGTAGAAGTTGAACATCGTGTTCGGGAAGAGCCAGAAGTAGAACGCGCCAACTCTCTCGCCCGCGTTTGGGTGCTGCTTCGGCAGGTCGAATGCGGGCTCACCGGCTTTCGCAATCCCGAGCTGGAGATTCCCCCACTTGAATCGCTCGGTGCGATAGCCGGAGTAATCGAGCTTCTCCGCCAAACCAGCGTGCACATACGGGATGTGGAACTCCTCGAGATAGTTGTCGCAGTACAGGGCCCAGTTCGCGTTGATCAGGTAATCCTGGGACGTTGCCTGATCCCGGACGAACTCATCGAGTGGCAGGAACGACACACGCTCACGCACTGGCGAAATCCATTCATCAAACGACATTTCCGGAGCGAGGCCACTGAACAGCAAAGGTCCGAGTCGTTCCAACGGGAGCTGCGGAAGGTTGTCTTTCTCCGAAGGAAATCCAACTGTCGTGTCGAACTCGGGCATCGACACGAACTTTCCGTCAAGGCCGTATCGGCGACCGTGATACCGGCAACGGAGAGACCGCGCATGTCCCTCTCCCTCGACGACGATTGCGCCCCGGTGTGTGCAGACGTTCGACAGGCATCGCACGACACCTTCGTCGTCCGCGGTGAGAACCAAAGGCTCCTCTAGGCTGCCTTCGAGCAAAGTAAAAGGTGCGACGCGTCCCGGTGCTTTTACGCGCGAAGAATCACCGATCCACTGCCAGCTGCGAGCGAAGACGCGATCCTTCTGGAGCTCGAAATACTCAGGATCAGAGTACACGCGCGCGGGCAGCGATGAAGCGCGGCGAATGTCCTTGTCGATCTCAAAATCTTCGCTCATTCTCGCGAATCTACCTTGCTGGGGTGGTCACACCAGAGCAGAGGCCTCTCCGTTGAACTACAACTGAAGACTACCTGAATAGTCTTCAGTTGTAGTTAAGCTTGTCAGAGTTTGCAGAGGCCGCCGTACGTCTCCGGCCGTCTGTCCCTGAAAAACTGCCAGACGTTCCGAACCTCCCGGATCTGGTCGAGATCTAGCTCGGCGGTCACCAGCTCGTCGCGATCCCGCGACGCCTGCGCCAGAAATTGTCCGCGGGGATCGCAGAAGTAGCTCTGCCCATAGAACTCGCCGATGTTCCACGGCTTCTCGAACCCGACGCGATTGATCGCCCCGACGAAGAACGCATTTGCCACTGCGTGCGCCGGCTGCTCCAACTTCCACAAATACTCCGACAATCCCGCCACCGTCGCCGAAGGGTTAAATACGATTTCCGCGCCGTTTAGCCCTAGCTCGCGCGCACCTTCGGGGAAGTGGCGATCGTAGCAAATGTAGACGCCAATGTCGGCGTACTGCGTCTTGAATACCGGGTAACCGAGGTTCCCCGGCTTGAAGTAGAACTTCTCCCAGAATCCCGGCGGGCAGTGTGGGATGTGACTCTTCCTGTATTTCCCGAGATACGTCCCATCGGCGTCGATCACCGCGGCGGTATTGTAATAGACGCCCGTCTCATCTTCCTCGTAGATGGGCACGACGATCACCATCGAATACTTTTTCGCGACCTCTTGCATCAAACGCGTCGTCGGTCCGTCGGGAATCTTTTCCGTCGCGTCGTACCACTTGCTGTTCTGCTCTGCGCAGAAATATGGACCGGTGAAAATCTCCTGCATGCAGATGATCTGCACCCCTTCTTTCCCAGCCTGATCGAGAAACTTGAGATGCTTCTCGATGTTGGCTTCGCGGATTTTCTCCAGCGGCTCGTCGGTGGAGCACGCATGCGTCGCCTGAATCAGGCCGCATTTGACGACACGGGCCATGGAGGTATCTCCCTATGCTTTTGTAGAAGTCTGGGCGACCGGCTGACGCCGCATCAACAGCCAGTAAATGGTGAAACTGAGAGCAAAAGTCACGAACCACGCGTACGAATACAGCCGGTCGAAGAAGGTAGGGTTAGTGACAGTTCCGCCCGGAGTCGAGACCGCGCGAATGAAGCCGAGTACGACCGGAGCGATCGCCAGAACGAGAGCAATAATCGCTCGCGGGTTTATTCCCTTCACGTAGGTGTAGCGTCCGCGCAGACGAAAAAGATCATCCACTGCGAGCTGCTGTCTGCGAATGATCCAGTAGTCGGCGATCAGGATTCCACCGAGTGCTCCCATCAGGCTCGAGTAGCCGAGCAGCCAGGTGAATATGTAGGCAGCTGCGTCTGAGTATAGCTTCCAGGGCATCATCACGATCCCTAGCACCGCCGTGATAAGTCCGCCCGTCACGTAGCTGATTCGGCGCGGGCTCAGATTCGAAAAATCGTTCGACGGTGATACCACGTTCGCCGCCATGTTCGTCGTGAGCTGCGCTGCGAGCACGACCAGCGCAGCGAAGATAATGACGGGTGCGCGTCCGATCCGACTAACCAGCACGACGGGATCCCAGATCGCTTGCCCGAAAATGACGATCGTCGCGCTCGTCACTGCAACTCCAATAAAGGCGAACGCAGTCATCGTCGTCGGCAGACCCAGCGCCTGACCGAGCGCCTGCGAGCGCTGACGTTTTGCGTAGCGGGTGAAGTCCGGAATGTTGAGGCTGAGCGTGGCCCAGTATCCGACGTTGGCCGTGAGTGCAGCCGGAAAGATCGACCAGAACAGTCCGTGCCCTTTCTGCAGCCGCTGCGATTCGCTGAGTATGTGCCCCAGCCCGCCGCCATGTCTGACCGCCCATAGCAGCAGCAATGCACCTCCGCCCAGGAGAAGTGGCGCCGACCAGCTCTCCAGAATTTTGATGCCTTCTGTGCCTTTGAGAATGATCGCGACCTGAATTCCCCAGAAGATTGCGAATGCGATCGCAATGCTTCCTGGCACCTGCGCCCATGCAGGCCACGCCGCCTTGAACAGCGCGTCCAGTGCCAGTGCTCCGATCCACGTCTGGATTCCGAACCATCCACAGGCGACGATCGCCCTCAATATCGCCGCGATGTTTGCACCCCGCACGCCAAAGCTCGCTCGGCAAAGTACCGGGAAAGAGATTCCGTATTTCGTTCCGGCGTGTGCATTGAGGATCATCGGAATCAGCACGATCACGTTGCCGAGCAGGATCGTCACCATCGCTTGCCACCATGTCATCCCCTGGTCCATGAGGCCGGACGCAAGGGTATACGTGGTGATCACGACGCTCATGCCGATCCAGAGCGCGGCGATGTTGTAGGTGGACCACGTCCTGCGCGCCGGATCCGTTGGCGCGAGATCAGGATTCCAGAGCGGGCTGCTTCGAATGTCGTCCGACCCGATTGTGGTGTCGGGAGTGTAGCTGGCTCCCGTTGCGACAGTCGTCACGACGCCAGGCCGGCGGTGGTGCGCGGCAGCCACTGACCGCGTCCTTCCTTCCCGACAACCTCGTAATCGTCGACGATTACATCGCCGCGTGAGAGCGTCGTCCGCGCGAATCCGGCGAGATCCCAGCCTTCGTACGGTGACCAATCCGCATTCGTCTCCATCGACCCAGGATCGACTTTGTGCTTTTTGCTGGGATGTATGATCGCAATATCCGCGTCGGCGCCGATTTGAATCGCACCCTTGCGCGGATACAGGCCCATGATCTTTGCCGGATTGGTAGAGAGCTTGGTGCACATCTCCTCGAGCGTGATTTTCGCGCCGAGCACGCCGTGCGTATAGGTAAGCGGCATCAGCGTCTCGAGACCCGGCATCCCCATCGGAATCTTGGTCCAGTCGCCATTCCACATCGCCTTCTGTTCGCGATTGAACGTGCAAGTGTCGGTTGACACGACTGACACTTCACCCGACCGAAGCCCCTTCCACAGACGTTCCACATCCTTTGGCTTCTTGAGCTGCGGACAGCAGG
>DASWCI010000047.1:0-3343 GCA_036390195.1 Gemmatimonadaceae bacterium | reverse complement strand
GAAGATTCCTATTCTGCTTGACGCAGACGCACTCAACGTTTTCGAGGGCGACTCGAAATCCCTGGCAACATTGCTCGCGGGGAGGCCGGCGTTAATAACCCCTCACGTCGCTGAGTTCGCGCGCCTGACCGGGATCGACGTGAAAACGGTTCTCACAAATCGCTTCGACGTGGGTCTCGATCTGGCGCGTCAGCTGCTTGCCACAGTGCTGCTCAAGGGCTCTCCGACCGTGATCTTCACTTCTGCGGGAGATCGCTATGTCGTTCCTCGGGGCACCGCCGCTCTTGGAACTGGAGGGAGCGGCGATCTTCTGGATGGCATTGCCGGAACAATGCTCGCACAGACACAGGACGCGACCGTTGCTGCTTGCTGCGCCGCCTGGGTGCACGGTCGCGCCGCGGAATTCTGCGAATACGTTCGTGGGACAACACTCGACGACGTGCTATACTCGCTTCCGCGCGCCTGGAACGAGGTCGAGCCGTTACCAGAGCACCCCGTGCTGGCGGAATTGCCAGCAGTCGCCCGATGACGGCCGGTAATTCTGCCAATGGGGCGGGCCGCAACAACATCGATCTCGGGCCCGGCACTGAGTTCGATCTCGTTCGCACCCTGCTCGCCGAGTGGGGAAAGGCTGCGCAAAGGATCGGCGACGATGCGGCCGTCCTCGATGTTCCGAAAGGCGAACGGCTCCTCGTGAGTACCGACACCTCGGTAGAGGGCGTCCATTTTCAGCGCGACTGGCTCAGTAGTTTCGAGATTGGTTACCGGGCGACGGCGGCATCGCTCAGCGATCTCGCAGCGATGGGGGCGCGTCCGCTCGGGATTCTGATTGCGCTCACACTTCCGAAAGGTGACGTGGACGAAGCGCGCGAGTTCGCAACTGGTATCCGCGAAGGCGCGTCTGCAGTGATGTGCCCGATTGTCGGCGGAGATCTCTCCTCGGGAAGAGATCTTTCGCTCACAATCACGGCGCTGGGAAGCTCCGCCCGTCCGCTTACAAGATCCGGAGCGAAGGCAGGTCAGCGCGTCTACGTCACGGGCCGACTCGGTGGTCCTGCATCGGCGATTCGCGCGTGGCGCGCAGGCAAGGAGCCCACGGAGAGCGATCGCGCGCGCTTCGCGAATCCGGTCCCCCGCATCGAGCCCGCGATCGGGCTGGCGGAACGCGGCGCGACAGCGGGCATCGACATCTCCGATGGCCTCATCGCCGATCTCGGCCACGTTGCCGCGGCGAGCAAAGTCAGTATCGAGATCGACGCTGACCAAATCCCGCGAGTCGAAGGTGTCTCTCCAACTCAGGCGGCGAGCTCGGGGGAGGAATATGAGATCGTGGTTACCGCGCCAGAAATCGACACCCGTCAGTTTTCGGAGGAGTTCGGCTTGGAGCTCACGGAGGTCGGGCGGGTTGTTGCTGGCCGTCCCGGTGTTACGCTTCTGCAAGCCGGAAAGCGCATCAGCGCTCAACCCGGCTTCGACCACTTTCGCGGCAAATGATCTCTTTTCTTCGAACGATTTTTCTCTTTACCATTGCGGGGATAGTCACGCTGGTCCTTGGCACGACGGTGATCGTCGCCGCGCTTCTCGGCGTCCAGGACAAGCCGCGTGGACTGTTCGAGAAGGCGCCACGCTGGTGGTCCTCGGCCGTACTATGGGCGGCCGGGATCAAGGTGCGCGTACATGGGATGGGAAACGCCGCAACCGGAGAGCCGCACATCTTCGCATCAAACCACATCAGCTGGTTCGACGTTCCTGCACTCGCCAAGATCCTGCCGCGCTACAAGTTCGTCGCGAAGGCGGAGCTGTTCAAAGTCCCGATCTTCGGTCGAGGAATGCGCATCGTCGGCATGATCGAAATCCAGCGCGAGAACCGAAAAGCCGCCTTCGGCGCGTACGATGTCGCGGCAGAGAAAATCCGTAGCGGGAGCTCTGTCATCGTGTTTCCCGAAGGAACCCGCGGACATGCGTATCCACTGCGTCCGTTCAAGAAAGGACCGTTCGTGCTCGCCATCGCGGCGGGTGTACCGATCGTTCCAGTGATCGTGCACGGCACAATCGAGATCATGCCGAAAGGATCACTACGGGTTGAGCCGGGCACGATTGATGTACATTTGCTCGAGCCGGTCAGCACCACCGGGGTCGACTACGAGCATCGCGAGGCGCTGATGCAGGCGGTGAGAACGAGAATGGCCGACGCGATGCGCGAGTTTTACGGCGTCGAACCGCTGCCGACCCCAGCCTCACGACTTCCATCATCGGTCGAGATACTTTCCTCCGACACCCAGCCAACCGAGACACGTTAGCACAACCACCAACAGGAAATGTCAGGCATAATCGAGATCAAGGCGCGCGAAATTCTGGACAGCCGCGGTAATCCGACCGTCGAAGCTGACGTAACACTCGATAGCGGTGCTTTTGGACGCGCCGCTGTTCCGAGCGGCGCATCGACCGGCGAGCACGAAGCCCTCGAGCTGAGAGATGGCGACGCCGAGCGGTATCTGGGGAAGGGCGTGGAGCAGGCGGTACAGAGCGTAGAAGAGCGGATCGCTCCGGCGCTGAACGGACTCCCCGCGGGCGACCAGATGGCGATCGACCGCACCATGATCGAGCTCGATGGGACCGACAACAAAGGGAAGCTAGGCGCCAACGCAATACTCGCGGTGTCTATGGCGACGGCACGCGCGGCGGCGATGGACGTCGGATTGCCGCTTTACCGATATCTCGGCGGTCCAATGGCGCGGACGCTACCCGTCCCAATGATGAACATCCTGAATGGCGGAGCGCACTCGACGAACACAGTGGACTTCCAGGAGTACATGGTCGTCCCCATTGGCGCGACGAGTTTTCGCGAGGCGCTGCGGATGGGGGCAGAAGTGTTTCACGCCCTCAAGAAAGTCCTCGTTAAGCGAAAGCTGTCGACGGGAGTGGGTGACGAGGGCGGTTTTGCTCCGGATCTCAAGAATGATGAGGAAGCATTGCGCGTTGTCGTCGAAGCGATCGAGGCGGCTGGATACGCGCCCGGTCGCGAGATAGCGATCGCGCTGGATCCGGCAGCATCGGAGATCTTCAAGAACGGAACGTACACGTTCAAGAAGAGCGGAGCCGGGAGTCTCGACTCCGATGGAATGATTGAGCTCTATCGCAAGTGGCTCGACGAATATCCGATCGTCTCGATCGAAGACGGGCTTGCTGAAGACGATTGGGACGGCTGGGCGAAGCTCACCGCCGCTCTTGGCGACAGAGTTCAGCTCGTAGGCGACGACATTTTCGTCACCAATACGGAGCGACTCGCGCGCGGGATCGAGTCGGACGTCGCGAACGCGATCCTCATCAAGCTCAATCAGAT
>DASWCI010000046.1:0-4576 GCA_036390195.1 Gemmatimonadaceae bacterium | reverse complement strand
GTCCACGGACGTTGCGCGGCGGGCCAACTTCGAATTGTCCATTTTCGAGCTTTGTGAGTGTCAGCAAGCTGCGATGGGCCGCTTCGGCTACGAAGCGCGAGAACTTCGACATGCCGAGGTTCTTCTCGTCGAAGGAGCTATCGATCTGCTGCATCACCTGCTTCAGTCGATCCGCACGCATTACATCGCCGTTGCGTGTCATACGCTCGATTGCCTCGGTGACGAGCTCCCACGGATCCTTCTTTACGACCTCTTCTTCACCGCTCTTTACGAGGCCGGCGAGCGCGTTGTAGCTGTAGTACTCGTCGCAGTTCATGACGAGGAGATCGCTCGAGGATTCGCGGATGCCGACGCCGATGACGTACTTGCCGTATTCCTTGAGCTTCGTGACGAGACTGGCGAAATCGGAGTCGCCCGAGAGGAGAATGAAAGTGCCGATCTCTGGGCGCGTGAACACGAGCTCCATTGCATCGACGGCGAGGCGAATGTCGGTGGCGTTTTTCTTCGCCGAACCGTAAGCCGTGGCCATGATCATATCGATCGACGATTCCGCGAGCGGGACAATGTACTGCGGATAGCGGCGCCAATCAGCGTAGGCGCGCTGAACGGAGACTTTGCCTTTTACGATGTCGGAGGAGAGGAGATTCTTCAGCTCCGTCTGGAGCTCGGAGCGAATGCCCATCGTGACGTTGTCGAAGTCGATGAGCAGTGCGGCGTTGGGAGCGTGGTGGGTCGTGCCTAATGTGGCGGAAGACATTGCTTGCGGCCCGCGATGGATCGGCGCGATTGCCTGCGGGCCACGATGTACCGGGGCGACTTGCCTGTGCGCACTAGGGTGCGCTGACCGGTGTGGTCGAGAACTCATTTTTTTTGGGAATTACCTGTGCGAGGCTGCGTGCCTGCGATTCTTTGTGCGCGACGGCTGCACGCCGTATCAACCCTGCGACGGATGCCGCAGGCGGTGCGTCTTCAGGTCCATGCGAGCGCGTCAACCCTCAGTTGACCGGTCGCCGGATCCTCGAAGTCGCGCCGTACGGGTATAATTTATACCCAAACCCCCATGAATCAACTGCGTTTCCGCACGCGATTGGTGTTGATCCTGTCGCTGTTCGCGATCGTCCCTGCACTCCTGCTCACGCTATTGTGGAGCGGAACAGTCAGCACCGTTGTTCCCTTCGTTACCGGCCAATCGGCATGGGATAGCGTGGCAGCGAGTGGTGCGAAGGCTATCGCCGCCGCGCGTCAGGCACCGCTTACGGCATCCCAGCGGCGTGCGATTGACGCGCACGAACGAGAGCTCAGAGTCTCGGCGGAGCAGGCACGGCGGTACAGTTTTCTCGCCGGACGAACAGTTCGCGTGATCGCGATCGCTGGTGTCCTGGCCCTTCTCATTTTGACCGGCGCGGCGTCGAGGGTGGCAGGACATCTTAGTCGCCAACTGAGCCGGCCGCTCGACGAGCTAGTACGCTGGACGGAGCTGATTGGACACGGCGAGCCGCTGCCGCCACCTCCTGAACCGACGATCGTGTCGAGAGCCGGAAAGAACGGCGATGATGCCAGCAGCACGATGATCGAAGTTACGACGAGCAGGGTACGCGGCGCGCCGGAGTTCGAGACGCTGCGACGCAGCATGCGCGAGATGGTCTCCGAGCTCGAGCATGGTCGTCGGCAAGCGGTGGAGGCCGAGCGGCTGCACGCATTTCGAGAGACAGCGCGCAGAGTTGCGCACGAAATCAAGAACCCGCTCACTCCAATTCGTTTTGCCCTTGCGCGCTTGCGGGGACACGCGCCGGACGCACTACAGGAAGACGTCGACGTCATTGCGATGGAGTCGGAGCGCCTCGATCGCATGGCGAAAAGTTTCGCCGAGTTTGGCCGACTTCCCGAGGGCCCACCCTCGGAGGTCGACATGGGTGAGCTCGTTCGCTACACTGCGCGCAGTAGCGTCCCGCCCGGCATTGCTCTCGATCTGCAGATAGACGAGAATCTTCCACGGGTGTACGGTCACAATGGAGCGCTCGCGGGCGCGTTGAGCAACGTGCTCCTCAATGCCGTCGATGCTTCGGTAGAGAACGGCCGCATCACCGTCATAGCGCGCGCAGCAAAAATGGGTGAGCGTGATGCGGTACGCATTGCCGTGGCCGACAATGGCAGGGGTATCGCGCCGGAAAGCCTCGAGAAGATCTGGGAGCCGTACGTCACCAACAAACCGGGCGGTACCGGACTCGGCCTCGCGATCGCGCGGCAGGCGATTTGGGCGCACGATGGAACTGTGAACGCCACCAGCACGTTGGGCAAAGGAACGGAGATACAGTTTACGATACCCGCAAACGGCGCTGGCGCCGTAAGGACTGATTGAAATGGGACCAGAGATAGCCGTTCCGCTTGGCGCCTTCGCAACTGCGATTGTGCTCGCGATCGGCGTTCCCCTCGCGAGGGCATTCTCGCGGAAGATGGATGCCGAATCCAGAAATCCACGCATCCCGACCGAGGTGTCCGATCGACTCGAGCGAATGGAACAATCTCTCGAGGCAGTTGCAATCGAAGTCGAACGAATCTCCGAGGGTCAGCGGTTTACCACCAAGTTGCTCTCCGAGGGACGAGGCGCCGGCGATGCGCGCCAAATTCAGTCGTCCTCTGCTTCGCCGGATCGCACGACATAAGTGCCGATAGTCCTCATCGCCGACGACGAGCCGAACATTCGGCGGATGGTCGGCGCGCTGCTGACGGGCGAAGGGTACGAGGTAACAGAGACGCCGAACGGCGTCGAAGCTGTCGCGCGGGTGAAGGAAGGCGAGCTCGATGTCGCGCTCGTCGACCTGATGATGCCCGGCGAGCTTGACGGAATGGCAACGCTCGGCCGACTGCGCAACATCGCGCCGGATCTTCCAGTGATAATGATGAGCGGGCGGGCGGGCCTGGCGGATGCCGTCAAGGCGACCAAGCTGGGCGCCTTCAATTTCCTCGAGAAACCCCTAACACCTGAGGGAGTTCTGCTCGCTGTATCTTCGGCGCTCGAGCTGAGGCAGACGCGCCGCGTCGCACGGGCCTTGCGCGCGGAGCTGGGTTTTGCCGGACAGATGGTCGGCAAGAGCGCCGCCATGGATGCTGTTCGCGAGATGATAGCCCGGGTTGCGCCCACGGACGCTCGCGTGCTCATCACCGGCGAATCAGGAACGGGGAAGGAGCTCGTCGCGAGTGCTATTCATGACGCGAGCGCGCGACGGGACAAACCATTCGTGCGAGTGAATTGCGCGGCCATTCCGCGCGACCTCGTCGAGAGCGAGATGTTCGGCCACGAACGCGGCGCATTTACGGGCGCAACGCAGACCCGCATCGGTCGATTCGAGCTGGCACATCACGGAACTCTATTCCTTGATGAAGTCGGCGATCTCGGTCCCGATGCGCAGGCCAAGCTGCTCCGCGCGATCGAAGCAAAGGAGATCCAGCGAGTCGGAGGGAACAAAGTCATTCGCGCTGACGTGCGGATCATTTCGGCGACGAACCACGACCTTCAGCGCGCGGTGCGCGCGGGAACGTTTCGCGAGGACCTGTACTTCAGGCTGCAGGTGATTCCGCTTGCGATTCCGCCACTGCGCGAGAGGGGCGACGACATTCTCGAGCTGGTCGAGCATTTCTCGGAGCAGTTTCTGCAGCGGACGGGTCAGGCAAAGCCACGCTGGAGGAGTGACGCGCTCCAGCTGCTGCGCGACTACCCGTGGCCCGGCAATGTTCGCGAGCTCGCCAACATCGTGGAGCGACTCGCGATCCTGCATCCAGGCGCCGAGATCACCGGACAGCAAGTAGAAGACGTCCTCATCGTCGACCGCGACGAGACGGAGAATCTTCTCGTCACGACGCCCACTCGTGCGCAGGAGCGCGTTGGCGAATCGCGCGAAACAATTGCCCGCGCTCCGACTTCGCTCGCGGAAAAACTGGACAGCTTCGAGAGATCGGTGATTGCCCGAGCGCTCGCCGAGGCTGGAGGAAACGTTGCTGATGCCGCGCGACGACTGCAGACGGACCGACCCAATCTTTACCGGCGCATGAAACGGCTCGGAATCAACACGACGAGGGTATAAGGCCGACATGACAAATACAGCCAAGACGATGCGAGCAGTCTGCCTGTTTCTGGCGTGCGCCGGACCCTCACTCACACGCGCGCAAGTCGTCGACACAATCAGAACTGACTCAGCGGCCGAGCGGTTGGGGCTGTGGGCGAGAACGAGCAGGAGCAGCGGACTCATTCTCAGCTCCGGAAAAACGTACAACCGTGTCGAAGGGCTGCCGGTTTATGTCGGACCGGTCTTCCATGACAGCATAGGTGCCGCCGATCTGAACGCCTCGGTGATGGGAATCATCAGGAGCGCCGACACGTTTCACTGGGACGACCAGAATCTCGGCCATCGCATTGTGGCGGAAATGCGTGTCGGTCGCGGGAGAGGCTACGGTCTAGGAGTCTCTTCCTACGATTTGATGACACCCGTCGAGACCTGGCAGCTCCCCGATCCGGACGCGGGGCTCGCCGCATTCTTCGGCCACCGCGATTTCCGCGATCACTTCAATCGTCACGGCG
>DASWCI010000045.1:0-2896 GCA_036390195.1 Gemmatimonadaceae bacterium | reverse complement strand
TTGTGACCCATGTTGAGGTAGATCATCTTGTAGTTCTTGTTTGTCCAAACCACGGGATAGTACCCACTGTGCCAGATCTCGTGTGGTTTGGGCCCGGTGCCCAGCGGAAAGCTGGTTGAGTCTATGGAAACCAAAATGTCGATGTCAGGATTCTGTCTCAGATCTTTGTCCCATCGGTACCACTCATTTGGCGAGGACTTGAAAGTCTCAGGCAGATGATAGGTCGCCGGATGTTTACGATCTTCGACACGGAGAATGGCCGACGTCGGTCGCCAGGTGTTACTAACGTATGATCCTGAGCCGAGAAAGATATTGTGATACCAGTCCCAGTTTGCCGGAACCGCTGAAGGTGTCAAAGCAAAACCCGCAAAATGAAAGCCCATCCAAGCTCCGCCATGCTCCATGTACGCCTGAAACGCGGCGCGTTGTGCGGGGTCTTCTGGACGCGTATCGAGAAAAACCACGACCTGATACGAAGCAAGAAAGCCGGCATTCAGATTGTGCCAGTTGGATGTGGTGTCATAGCGGAACTTGTATTTCGCCGCGATTTCCGGAAACCATCGCTCGGCTTCCTGTACAAAGCTGATATGTGCCTGATCCTGCTTGGCGGTATAGAACGCAATGACCCTAAACGCTGGCTTGCCGTCATTGGCGCGAAGGCCTGAACAGCAAGAGATGAGCGCGGCAATGCTCAATGCTTTGAGGACCGCCATGGCTCTCCTTTCGTCGCCCTAGCGCGTGCAGCGCCCATTCCGCAGTTTGGACCTTCGTCCCCAGAAGGTGACGCCAAGAACGGCCCGCCCGGCGTTTAGGGTAGAATTGCACTGGTGGTGAACCAAGAGGAAGGTTACATGGAACCTCCTGTGTTTCTTGCCGCACTCCTGATATTCGTGGGGATCCCTGCTTTCACGGTGATCAAGGTCGCTCGTCTGCGTGCCGCTCGTACAGAATCACCGTCGGTCGACGTCACGAGCCGGCTTGAGGCACTTGAACGTACTGTCCAAGACCTCCAACACGAACTAGGAGAGACACAGGAGCGTCTCGATTTCACGGAGCGCTTACTCAGCAAGGCACGGGAAGAGCGGTCCGTGAGGCAGCGGGGAGGGGAACTACCATGACCACTCCAGCTTCGTCTCGGCCGACGGCGCCCGGTGCTGCGTCCGCTGCGGCACCAATTGGTGTTCGTGTCGCCTCAACGCTCTGCTGGATCGTCGGTGTCCTCACCATCCTCGTTAACGTTGCCGTTGGCATTCCGGTCATCTCAGCCGGCGGAAATGTTTTCTTCGTGGCCGTGAATCTCGTCGCTGGCGGAGCGGTGTGCCTAGCGGCGCTCTTGATTCGCCGTCAGCGGCGACTCGGCGTGTTAGTGATGCTCCTCGCATGGGCGTTGCCGACACTCGTGCTGGTCCTCAATCACGAGAGTGCACGAGGATCATTCCTCTTGTTTGTCGCGCTCGTATTTGCCGGAGCCAACTGGAAGCACTTCCGTTGAGCCCACAGACTCAGTCGTGCGTCTCAACATTCAGGGAAGCAGCCGGGAGGTGAACATGCGCTGCGCCTTCGCTGGTTTGACTCTCGCTCTCACCGCCCTGCAGCTCCCCGCCCCCGTACGCGCCCAGTCCCTGGTCGCGGGCAGCTGGTCAGGTGCTGTCACCGACCCGTATGGTCATTCCAAGGCGGTCAGCTACAGCGTCGCCGGTGCTCCGGACTCCCTGTCCATCACGCTGTCGGAACCTCCCGGTGTAAGGCCCGTGGCTTTTGCCGACGTTCACCTGTTGGCCGATACCCTCACATTCAAGTTTGCCGGTGGGGCCCAAGGATCGCGAGTCTCCTGCAAGTTGGTGCGGCAGACCGACGGGGCCTACGAGGGCAGCTGCGTGGACTCTCAAGGGCGGGAGGGGCGCATGCGGATGACCCCTCCTGGGACGAAGCAGCCCCCGACACGGCAGCTCTTCGACGGGAGAGACCTCACGGGCTGGCACGCCGACGTCCCCGCCGCCGACACCAACGTGCGGCTGCGCAGTCCGTTCCTCGTGCGCAACGGGATGCTCGTGAGCCTGGGTGAGCCCCGCGGGCATCTCATCACCGATTCCAGTTACCACGACTACCGACTGGAAGTCGAATACCGCTTCGCCGCGGCGCCCGGGAACGCCGGTGTGCTGGTGCACGCGTCGACTCCACGCGCCCTCTACGGGATGTTCCCGCGCTCCATCGAGGTGCAGATGGAGCACGGAAATGCCGGCGATTTCTGGTGTATCGTGGAAGACATCCGCGTGCCCGACATGGAGAAGCGGCGCGGACCTCCGGCGCAGTGGGGGACTACGGAGGGCAAGAGGCGGCGCATCCTCAACCTGACCGACGATTCCGAGAAGCCCGTCGGTGAGTGGAACACGATGGTAATCGAGGCTGTCGGGCGCGCCATCAGAGTCTGGGTCAACGGCGATCTGGTGAATGACGGCTCGGACGCCACCGCTGATCGCGGCCAGATTGCGTTGCAGTCGGAAGGGTCCGAGGTCGAATTTCGGAAGCTTTCCCTGACCCCGATCAGCAGCTTGAGCACCCACGCTGACCATTGAACGTTGCCGCTCCAGCGACCTGACGGACACCTTGGCCGCGGCGGTCTACGCCCTGTGCGATGCTGCCTATGGCACACCGTCACTCGACTTGGACTTGCCCCTATCGATGGAGTGGCGGCGTGGCGAGGTGTGGTAGGCTTACAAGCCCGGCAGGTCGCCGGTGTGACGGTCGCGGGTGAGATGAACGAACGCTTCGGCGGCGAGCACACCGACCTCACGTCCGCGCCACTGCGCCATGATCTCGTGGTGCTCCCGCCAGATGCCCTGACCGTCCTGGCTCACGTGCGCGAACAGGGCGGCTTTTTTCTGCTCGATCACTG
>DASWCI010000044.1:0-3263 GCA_036390195.1 Gemmatimonadaceae bacterium | reverse complement strand
AGACTGAGAGGGATTATAGCGTTTACAGTGCCGGGCATTTAGTTGGTAAGCGGAGAGCGCAAGCTAACCGCCGCTCGAATTGCCTTCAAGCAGGATACCCTGAAGCCACTGCGTAAAACAAGAACGAGGTCGTAACAGCTGACCGGGTCGCTCGCTCGCGTAGCCATAGGTGGCCTCCTCTCGACATTCGTGGTCTTCGCGGCGCGTCGGACACGCACGCTTTCGACGAGTGGCGCGATTGCAGGCGCACTAGTCGGCATGATATCGACCGCCGCCGGCTGGAGTTGGAGCGCGCTGCTGCTGTCAATGTTCATTTCGGCGACGGCCCTGACCAAACTCGGTGGGCGCAGGAAGGCGATTAGAGTGGGACCCGTAGTTGCGAAGGGAACAGAGCGAGACGCGGGTCAGGTGCTCGCCAACGCTGGCGTGTATTCAGCCGCGGCGCTGGGCTGTCTGCTCTGGCCGTCCTCTCTCTGGCTAGCGATTGGAGCTGGGGCGCTCGCTGCATCTGCTTCCGACACCTGGGCAACCGAAGTCGGAACTCTCGCAGGCGATCCAAGATCCATAATCTCAGGCAAAATAGTTCCGCCCGGAACTTCTGGAGGTATCACGCCCCTCGGCACAGCGGCGGGACTGGCGGGCGCGTTGTTCATCGGCGCAGGGGTGGCGTTGGCCAACTGGCAAGTCCCATTCGCCGCTACAGCCCTGGGTGGATTGGCGGGCGCGCTGGCAGATTCCCTGTTGGGAGCCACTCTCCAGGCGCGACGTTGGTGCGACCTATGCGCGCAATCAACTGAGCGGCTCGTCCACAGCTGCGGCAACCCAACGCGTCACGCGCGCGGTCTCCGGGGATTCGACAACGACTTGGTCAACACGGTCTGCTCCGCGGTCGGCGCGCTGGTAGCGTTACTTCTGTCTCGCGGAATCTGACACGCGGTCGAACTGATGAATTCAGAGGGAGGAATTACTACCGGCGGAGCACGCGTTCTGCTCGTCAGCACGAATCGCGAGCGCCAGCCGTACCCCGTAGTGCCGAATGGCCTCGCCTGCGTCGCATCCGCGCTCGACGCCGCGGGTCACAGCGTCGAATTTCTGGACCTTTGCTTCGCGAAGAACGCGGTGGCAAGCGCACGAGCCGCGGCTAATCGGTTTCGACCCGATGTCATCGGTGTATCGGTCCGCAACATCGACAACAGCGACGCGATCGCTCTCCGACATTACACTCCTGAAGCGCGCGAAGTCCTGCACGCCCTGCGCGAGGCCGCGCCGTCAGCCAAAGTCGTCGCCGGCGGTGCAGCCTTTGGTGTGGCCCCCGAAGCACTCTTTCGGGACCTCGCCGTCGATTATGCAGTCGCCGGCGACGGCGAGCGCGCAAGCGTCGCGCTGATTGACGCTCTTTCCTCAGTGGCGCGCACTGCGATCGACGCCCTACCCGGACTGGTGCGCGAGCGAAACGGAACCGTCGTGTTCACTCCGCCGGGAGAAGATGCTGATCTCGATTCACTGCCGAGACCGTCGCTCCATCGCTGGATCGACCTCGCTCGCTATCAGCGGCACGGCGCGACAATTCCAATCCAGACAAAGCGCGGCTGCGTGTACAAGTGCGTCTACTGCACCTACCGCAACGTCGAGGGCTGGGGATACCGCATGCGTGATCCGGAGCTGGTCACCGACGAGATAGAAGAGCTAAAGATCCGGGCGCACATCCGTCACTTTGATTTCGTCGATTCGACATTCAATTCCCCGCCGGGTCATGCGCTCCAGGTCTGCGAAGCGATTACGCGTCGAAAGCTCAACGTTCACCTCGACACCACCAACTTCACGCCTGCGACTGCACCTTCAGAGCTGCTCAGAGCAATGACGCTCGCCGGTTTTCGCACACTCGGAATAACGGCCGAGAGCGCCAGTGATCCCGTACTGCAGAAACTCGAGAAGGGGTTTACTGCCGCGAAGGTGCGTGAGGTGGCTGAGCGCGTCGAGAAGCACGGAATCAAAACGCTGTGGATCTTTCTCGTGGGTGGACCGGGAGAAACAACTCAGACGGTAGAAGAAACACTCTCTTTCGCTCGATGGCGGCTGGAGCGAGGCGACGCGGTTTATCTCACAGTTGGCTTGCGCATCTACCCCGGTACGACTCTCCACCGCATCGCGATCTCCGAGGGTATAGTTCCGTCTGCCAGCAGTCTGCTCGATCCTACCTTTTACTTTTCCAGTGAGCTGCACTTCGACGACACCGTCGCGCGACTCAAGCGCTTCGCGGCGGAACATCCACGATTCATGTTCTCGGCTGATTCCAGATCGATGATCCTGCCTTATTTGACCCGGACGGCGTCGCTGCTGCGGCTGCCCAGACCGCACTGGCAATACATGGGGCTGTTCCAGCGCGTCTCGCGCGCAATCGCATAGCGTGGGTCAGCATCTCGACGCGGAAGTCATCGTAGTCGGTGGTGGACCCGCGGGCGCGTCCACTGCCTGCGCGCTCGCACGCGAAGGAATCGACGTGCTCGTCCTCGACCGCGCCAGGTTTCCGCGCGACAAGGTATGCGCCGAGTACCTGAGTCCGCAGGCATCACGAATCCTGGCTGATATGCGAGTGCTCGAGGAGATCGAGCGAAGCAATCCCGCGCACCTCGCCGGAATGATGGTCCGCGCTCCCAACGGCAAAATAGCCGAGGGAAGGTTCGCGGCCAATCACGGCTTTCGCGGATTCCGTGATAAGGGTCTCGCGATCAGACGAACGATTCTCGATGAGATCGTGCTGCGCGGCGCCCGCGCCGCCGGAGCGCGTGTCGAGGAATCCGTACGTGTAACGGATCTCGCGAGGAACGGTTCGGCGCGCGTTAGCGGTGTAAAAACAATCGCACCTGACGGCCAGCCGCGCACTCTGCGCGCGCGTTACGTTGTGGGCGCCGACGGACTTCGGTCAGTGATCGGCCGGCGACTGGGACTGGTCAAGACCAGTCGCATCTGGCCACGACGCATCGCTCTCGTCGCGCACTACCGAAACGTGCAAGGCGTTACAGACATCGGTGAGATGCACGTCGATTACGACGGCTACTTCGGGATAGTCGACGTCGGCCACGGAAAAATGAACGTCGCCGTGGTAATACCAATGGCGCGCGCGAGAGAGATCGGAGAGAGCAAAACCGAATTCTTCGAGCGGTGGATTGCGTCGAGACCGCACCTAGCGGAGCGATTCGCTGGAGCCGAACGAATTACACCGGTTCGTGCCACCGGTCCGTTCGCGACGGCTTCACGTCGTG
>DASWCI010000043.1:0-6970 GCA_036390195.1 Gemmatimonadaceae bacterium | reverse complement strand
CTCCTCGCGGGATGATGATCACCTCGAGATTCGAGACTGACGACAGGGCATCGGGCACGGGGATCGACACGACCTGGTAGGTGCGCGGAGCTCCAGACGCGGTGACGGATGGGAGCATGATCTCGATGTCAGTCGCTGAGTCTGTTCGGGATGCAGCGGCAACAGCGAGAGTCACGGTTGCGCCTGGTTGCACTGCGCCTGATGAGGACTGCGCTCTGACCGGGGATGGGAAAGAAGAAGCGAGAGCGTACAACGCTGCCGCCAATGACGAGACGAGGAGTGGGCGACGCGACATCGCTATCACGGAACAGTCTGTGAAAGCGTGATCTGATAATTCGCGGAGTAGGTGCCCGGCGCGTCCGTTGTCCAGTCGAGAATCATCCGGAAGAAGATCGTATTACTCCACGGATCGTTCGACACGTTGCGAACGACGATTCGTTGCTCGACCTGTGCGTCGGTGAGCGTGATGCTGTTCCAAGTGGCGAGATCGGAACGCCGCCACTGGAGATCACCTATCACTTTTGTACCACCGAGACTCGCCGACGTGGAGCGAATCGAGACCGTAGTGGTGCGCGACAAACCCGTCTGCGCGTCGATGGTGAACGTCACACCGGTTGCAGAGTTGACGAAACCGGCGATGTAATCCGCGGCCGTGGGCGCGGGGAATGTGATGGTGCCCCCAGTCACAGTAAGATTCGTTTTCTGCGCTGTGAGCGGGGAAGCGAACGTCAGCGACAGCGCGAGCAGAATCGTCGCGTTGGTGCTGCCGCCAGGAAGCTTCCGCGCCAGCGGGGACACGTGACCTACTTTGCCTGGTAATCGATCTGCCCAGCGACGAGCTCGGCGCCGCCGAAGTCGATCAAGGCGAGTACGACGTAATCTCCAGCTGCGAGGTCGCTCGGCACATCGACGAGAACCTTGCGAGCCGCGCCTGGAAGAGTCGGGAATTCCGCAATTGGAACCTGAGTAGCGACCGTGTTGTCGAGACGACGAAACTCGAGGCGTCCCTTGGCCAGGAGGTGCATGCCGCCAGTGTTGTGGAACCTGATCGCGATTTGCTTTTTTGCCGGCGCCGGTGCCGGGACTGCGCTAGCCGTCTTTGTCGTAGCCGCCGCCTTCGCTGGAGGCGCATCGACGACAGCCATGTCTTCCACCGCGCCGTTGCGTGTGAGCCCCGGCGGAGCGACGTACACTTTCACTCCGGTGCGGAAGATGTACTGCAGCGAATTTCCCTTGGTGGCCGCGCGCTGGGGAACCTCCTCGACGAAGACTATGTCCCAGCATTCTCTCGAGAGCGCGGCGTCGGTCTGAACGGCCAGGCGTACGACACGCGAGCTGTGCGGCTCGACGCGAATCGAGAGAGGCGACACAGTCAGCATCGCTCCGCACGACTTGCCACTCGATCCCGGAGCAAGAAAGCGGTTGTCGCCATTCTCCTGGCGATCCCAGTCCTGACGAGTGATCGAGGCCTGCACCGGTTTGTCCGATGTGTTCTGGAGCGAGAAGCTCGCGGAGGCGCGGCTCGCGCCGGCGGTGAGCATCGTGACCTCGAGCGGATCTACCAGCAGCTGCGCGGATGCGGGCTGCGAGACCACTACTCCAACAGCGCAGAGGGCGAGCACGGTCGCCCGCACTCGCCCTCTGCGCTCTGCGCCCGCCCTTTCGGGCGAGCGAGAGCGAGAAATCTGCATTGTGATTACGGGGCGGTGAGTGTGAACACGATCGGCAAGCTGTAAGTACCAGGAGCATTGCTTGCGCTCGTGAAGTCGCTCAACCAGCTGGTCTTGAAGAAGGCCTGCGCCGCGTCGCCGTTCGTCGAGCTCGCGCCCGACGCGAAGGCCGCGTCGCTGTTCGTGATCGCGACGAAGGTACCACCGGCCGAAGTCGACCATGAGAGGTCACTAATCGGCTTCACACCGGAGTTGCTGCCCGCGTATGTCCAGTTCGCGGCGTTCTGCGACTTGATCTTCAGCGTCCAGCTTCTGTTCGCCTTGATCGTGAAGCTCGGGCCGTCGTTAGCGATGACGTTACCGGCATCGACGTCGTCGGCGGTCGGATTGGTTAGCGAAGTGGCCGCCGAGCTCATTCCGAGCTTGACCAGCGCGCCAACGGTAACTGAGGCGGTATTTGTGGTGTTGCAGCTGCCAGCGTTGCCGCTGCACTGCGCGTTGGCCTGGCTTGCGCCGATGGCTGTAGCAAGCACCATCGCGGCCAATAGGGAACGGGTCGCATTCATTGTCTTTTTGTCTCCAAAAAATTTGATGGTGCCGGCGACTAGCAAGAGGCTGGAACCGGCCCTTTCAAAAGCGGTTGGTTGGTACACATACAAGACGAAAACGGACCCTCTCTGTAACGCCAAATTCAGAGAGAAATCCGTTGACTTTTCACGCCGATTCGCGTTCAAAAATCGTCGCGATTTTCGGGCGGGTTGAGGCCTGTTTCAGGGCCTCAATCCACAAGGATTGGGTTACCGGTCAAGGAATATTTTTGACATTCGGGCCAATCTCGAAATCCGTCGGGTTTTGTTCGGTTTGATTGCGTAACTTCTTACGGACAAAGGCATAAAAGGGACCTCCGCACTACGCTTGGGCTGATAGAAAATCAACCCTCCTTGTCTTCGTACTGATCCTTCAGACTGGCGATGACATTCGGATCTGCGAGCGTCGTCGTGTCGCCCAACGCGCGTCCTTCCGCGATGTCGCGCAACAGTCGGCGCATGATTTTTCCCGAGCGTGTTTTTGGAAGATCAGCCGAGAACAAAATGTCATCAGGACGCGCGAGCGCGCCAATTTTTTGCGCGACGAATTCGCGCAGCTCGTCGCGCAACGCTGGGCTTTGTTTGTTTCGCTCGCGAAGCGTTACGAATGCAGCGATTGCCTGTCCCTTCAGCTCGTGTGACTTGCCAACGACTGCTGCTTCGGCGACCGCGGGATGCTCGACGAGAGCCGACTCCACTTCCATTGTTCCGATGCGGTGGCCGGCGACGTTGAGCACATCATCGACGCGACCGAGAATCCAGAAATAACCATCGCTGTCGCGCTTCGCTCCATCTCCGGGGAAGTACAAGTCCGGCCGTCCAGGCCATTTAGTAAAATAGGTCTGCACGTACCGCTCGTCGTCGCCCCAGATCGTGCGGAGCATCGATGGCCACGGCTTCGTGAGCGCGAGAAGTCCACCACCGACCTCGATGGGCTTTCCCGCTGAATCGAGAAGATCCGCACTGAAACCCGGGAGGGCCTGTGTCGCGCTTCCGGGTTTCGTCGTTGTGATTCCCGGCAGCGGCGAGATCACGATCGATCCAGTCTCCGTCTGCCACCACGTGTCAACGATCGGACAGCGATTGCCCCCGATGTGCTCGCGGTACCACATCCAGGCTTCCGGATTGATCGGTTCTCCGACGGTGCCCAGCAACCGAAGTCGCGAGAGGTCATGCTTGGCCGGATGCTCGTCACCCCATTTCATGAAGGCGCGAATGGCCGTCGGCGCGGTGTAGAGAATCGTAACGCCGTGCCTCTCGCAGATGTCCCAGAAGCGATCGCGCTCGGGCCAGTCGGGCGCGCCTTCGTACATCACGCACGTGGCGCCGTTCGCGAGCGGTCCATAGACCAGATAGGAGTGCCCGGTCACCCAGCCGATGTCGGCGGTGCACCAGAACACATCCTCCTCCTTCAGATCGAACACCATCTTGGTTGTCGTCGTCACGCCGGTGAGATATCCGCCAGTAGTGTGGACGATGCCTTTTGGCTTTCCAGTCGTGCCCGAGGTGTAAAGGATGTACAACACATCCTCTGCGTCCATCGCTTCCGGTTCGCACTTCATCGATGCGTCACGCATCAGGCGATGCCACCAGTGGTCGCGCCCCTCTTTCATTTCTGCAAAGGCCTCATCGCCTTCGCTGCCAGCGCGGCGGCGGACGACGATCACGTTCTCAATCGAAGGGGTGTCCTCGAGCGCCTTGTCGGAATTCCGCTTGAGCGGAATCACCTGGCCGCGGCGGTATCCGCCGTCGGCGGTGATGAGAAGTTTGACTTGCGAATCGTTGATCCGGTCGCGCAACGACTCGGGCGAGAAGCCGCCGAAAACCACGGAGTGAATCGCTCCGATTCGTGTGCAGGCGAGCATCGCGATTGCCGCCTCGGGAATTAGCGGCAGATAGATCGCGACGCGATCTCCCTTTTTTACGCCGAGACTCTTGAGGACATTCGCGAACTTGGATACCTCGCAATACAGATCCCAATAGGTCAGCGTTCGTCGATCGCCCGGCTCACCCTCCCAAAGGAGCGCTGCTTTGTTCCTTCGCGGCCCTCGGATGTGTCTGTCGATGCAGTTGGCCGAAACGTTGATCTTCCCACCGGTGAACCACTTTGCGTGCGGCGGGGTCCACTCCAGCACCCTCTCCCACGGTTTTATCCATTCCAGCTCGCGCGCCTGTTCGGCCCAGAATTTCTCAGGGTCGCGTTCCACTTTCTCCAGAATGTCCGCTGATGAAACGTTAGCTGTTCGCCTGAACTCGGGGGGTGGCTCGAACTTTCGATTTTCCTGTAGCAGGACGTCGATGTCAGTCATTGGCGCGGAAATGGTTGGTCGTCGCCTTATTGGCGGAGTCGCAAGGATACTGCGTTTTGCGCCACTCTCGCCAGAGTGGCAAGTTCTAGGCGAATGTCCTCCACAATCTCTGCCAGTGGGCCGGCTCCACCGATCGTCGAGGTAGCGGAGCTCGCGCGCGAATTTGGATCAAGGCGGGCGGTAGCCGGCGTCACCTTTTCTCTCGCCGCAGGCGAATGCCTGGCGCTGTTCGGCCCCAATGGCGCTGGAAAGACGACACTCCTTCGCGTCCTTGCAGGTCTCCTCCGGCCGACGTCCGGCAGCGCGCGGGTATGTGGAATCCAACTGCCCGGCGGAGCACTGGCTCGGTCGCGCGTGGGTCTGATCTCGCACCACACGATGCTCTACGAGGCCCTCTCTTCACGGGAGAATGTCTCATTCTCGGCTCGACTCTATGGAATTCGGGATTCGGGCGCGCGCGTGGAGGACTCCCTGCGGCGAATGTCGATGCTCGAGCGCGCTGACACTCCTGTTCGCTCGCTCAGCCGCGGCATGCAGCAACGCGTAACGATCGCTCGTGCAATGGTACACTCACCTCAGCTCGTGCTTGCCGACGAGCCATACAGCGGCCTGGACGAGAGCGGGGCGCGTGCGCTCACCTCACTTCTTCAGGAGCTGCGCTCCGCGGGTACCGCGATCATCATCGTGACGCACAACCTCGTCGAGGGACTTTCGCTGGCGACGTATGCAGCGGTGATGCAGCGCGGAAAATTCGTACGCTACGATGCCGCCGATCGCATCAACGCCGGGTCATACGTAACTGCTTACCGCGAGGCCGTGGCGGCGAGTGGCTGACATTCTCGTCTCCGCATGGGTCATCGCGCGCAAGGATCTGGCAATCGAGTTCCGGACCCGCAGTGCCTTCCTGTCGGCAGTGGTTTTCTCGCTGCTTGGGTTGGTGATTTTTTACTACTCCTGGGACCCGACCGCCGTTACGGCTACCGATCTCGCGCCCGGTGTGTTGTGGGTGATCTTTACGTTCTCCGGATTGCTGGGGCTGCATCGCTCGTTTGGTGTCGAGACGGAGGACCACGCCATCGATGGTCTGCTCGCGTCACCGGTGAGCAGGGAAGCGATCTTCCTCGGGAAAGCGATGGCGAACCTCATTTTCGTAGCCGCAGTACAGGCAATCGCAATTCCGGCGCTGGTGGTGTTCTACAATCTTCCGCTCGGACCGATCGCCGCACCCCTCGTCGCGATCGCGATCCTCGCCGCGATCGGCCTCGTTGCTGTCGGCACGCTGTTCAGTGCCATGGCCGTCAATACGCGACTTGCCGAGCTGCTGCTGCCGATGCTGGCGCTCCCTTTCTTCGTTCCCGTCGTGATCGGTGCATCGCAGGCGACCGCCAAGCTATTAAGTGGCAGGCCAATCGTCGAAGCCGCTGCGTGGCTCAAGCTCCTGCTCGCGTTCGACATCGTGTTCGTCGCGGCGTGCACGCTGACCTATCCATTCACGGTCGAAGACTGACGAACTCAGTCCCCAAAGCCCATTGGCGCTAAGGCGCCCTCGCGACACCTGTTCCCGGACCAAACTTAGCAGGGGTTATTTCATATCACGGCCCGCGAATGAAATCGAGCCGTGTAAATCACTATACAGCAATTAGTTACACACGATCCGTTCCACCCGGCGGCCAATCGACCTATCAGCCGCGAGTGTCGAAACCCTTTCAGAAAGCCGTGACGATCAGAGCCAGAATCTCGTCTCTATAGTAGTAATACCTATGGCAAAAACCACTAGGCCTTGGCCGATCGGCCGGCCTATATACTACTCGGATTCATGAGACACCTCGACCCGGAACGCACGACAAACTGTAGTATGAGGTCGCCTCTCGCGGCGGCGATTGCCATCGCTTGTTTTGTCGCGATGACCGGCTGCGGGGAACCAATCGGGCCGAGGACAATCTGCTGCCAATCCGAGCCACGGCCAGAGCAAACTGTCAGCGGCCTGGCCGTACTCGCTCCCGAACTCCATGACGCCGCCGACGTTTTTGCACAGGGCGTGGAAGACAAGGATCTGCGGAGCAAGACGGAACTAGCAGTGAACCAACTCGCCGACCAACTCCTATCGGGAAAGGTCCTGTCATCCCGCGCAGCGCTCTTCCAAGCCCGGTTGCTGCTCGCCAGCTCGAATGACACCCAAGCAATTGACCTCGCTCCAGTGGGTCTCGCTCTGGATTACATCGAGCGAAGAATGAACGAAATCTTGAATTCCGGCGCTCAGGGTGCATAACGAAATGCGCCTCTTCAACTCCGTGTTACTGACTCGCGCGACTTCGTCGCTCTCGTTTGTAGCGTTTAGCCTGATTGCCGTAGCCACCGTCCCGGCCAAAGTCTGGTCGCAAGGGGGCAGGCCGCCCCTCCCGGA
>DASWCI010000042.1:0-9287 GCA_036390195.1 Gemmatimonadaceae bacterium | reverse complement strand
TCCACCGCGCTGATTTGACAATAGCGCCGGCAGAGTCCTTTTGAAATCCTTGCGAGACGTTACGCGGCGTCTAGAGCGGACCTCGCCTTTTCGGCGAGAGCGGTAAACGCAGCTGCATCGTTGACAGCTAATTCTGAAAGAACTTTGCGGTCCACCTCGATGCCCGCCTTCTTGAGGCCGTGCATGAAGACCGAGTACGACATTCCGTGCTGGTGCGCACCCGCGTTGATGCGGATGATCCACAGCTTCCGGAAATCCCGTTTCTTGTTCTTGCGATCGCGGTAGGCATACTTCCAGCCGCGCTCGACATTCTCCTTCGCTGCCTTCCACAGCTTGCTCCGGGCGCCGAACGCACCGCGGGCCGCCTTCATAACCTGTTTCTTGCGCTTCAGGCGCGCGACGTTCGATCTAACGCGTGGCATTGGTCTATTCCTCTATGCCTGGAGCAGGCGCTTGATGTTCTTCACCTCGCCCGGAGTGTGAATCGTCGTCTCGCGACGGAGTCGACGTTTTCTCTTCGGCGATTTCTTGGTAAGGATGTGGCTGTGGAAAGCGCGAAAGCGTTTCACCTTGCCGGATCCGGTGATCTTGAAGCGCTTTCTCGCGCCTTTGTGGGACTTCATCTTCGGCATTGCTGTTCCTTCGTATGTCGATCCCAGCCGGATACGACCAGGCTCATTATGAAACTTCGTCGATCGTCGCGCCGGCTACTTCGGAGCAAGGATCATGGTCATGAACTTTCCCTCGAACTTCGGATCACTCTCGATTTTAGCCACATCGGCTAGGTCCTCGGCGACCCGATTCACCACCTGACGTCCGAGCTCCGGGTGGGCGATCTGTCTTCCCCGAAACATCAGCGTCACCTTCACCTTGTTTCCTTCCAGCAGAAACTCTCGCGCATGGCGGGTCTTGGTCATGAAGTCGTGCTCCTCGATACCTGGCCGGTACTTCACTTCCTTGAGATGAATCACGTGCTGCTTTTTCTTGGCCTGGCGAGCCATCTTCGCCTGCTCGAACTTGAATTTCCCGTAGTCCATGATGCGGGCCACGGGCGGCCTCGCCATTGGTGCGACTTCCACTAGATCCAGTCCCTGCTCGACCGCCGCAGCGAGTGCTGTTTCGACGTCCATGATTCCCAGCTGCGCTCCATCGGCAGCGATGACTCTGATCGGACTAATGCGGATCTGTTTGTTGACGCGTACGCGCTTGGTTGTGTCCTGGATACGAGCCCCTTTACTCGAAGAAAACAAAAACGCGGACCCGTTTTCGGAGTCCGCGCGACTGAACGCTGCCGAGCACGGCTGCGTCGTGGCCAGAACTCCTGTAGCACGCCTCGAACATCGAGGGCCAGAGGGTGGGGTGATCCGCCCGGATCGCCCACTTATCGCATTGTCGGGACGTAAGATAGGTTGGCCCAGTTCACCTTGCAAGCGGCGCCGCCAGCTTCCCCGCGCTTCTTTCGGGGCCTAGATTCGCGGGATGCCCAAGAAAGTCATCGGCGGCAAAGTCGAGAAGCGGGTATCGGTGGATGGGATTGGCGGCGTCTTCATCTACGCCAACGACGCGAAAGCGCTGTCCAACTGGTACGCACACCACTTCGGTCTGAGACTCGAAACCTATGAAGACGGAAAGGTTTACGGCACCGAGTTCAAGTACCGTCGCCTGGGCGATTCGTCGCAGGTCGACTCGACGGTGTTCTCGATCTCTCAGTCGAAGGTGACACTGCCGCCCGAACGCAGCCAAGCGATGATCAATTACCGAGTGCGGGACCTCCAATCTTTCCTCGATCAGCTGAAGGCCGAGGGGGTCGATATCGAGAAGACCGAGGATTTCGATTATGGGCGGTTCGCGTGGATAAAGGACCCTGAGGGGAATCGGATTGAGTTGTACCAACCTCTAAGCTGATAACTGCAAACTGAACGGCGCGAGTCTGGTAACTGCAACAGAACGGGTGCGAGTTGTCAGTGGCACAGTTGCCAGTTTTCAGTTCACTACGCCCTGACTTATCTCCTTGGCGTGACAGCCACTGCTTGTGCCCTGAATGGCGATTGGTGACGTCCCGACGTTCGGAACTGGCGACTGACAACTACACTACTGACACTTCGCACCCGTTCAGTTGTCGTTTCCCCGTTATCCCGCACCGTCGGCCAGACGGTATGCCTTGCCGTCGTGCTCCACCCTGCCCCACGCGATGGTGGCGTCGTGCTCGAAGATGAGCAGCCACTGTTCCTCGAGCGCCTGCTTCAGAATCCCGCGCTTTGTTTCCAGCGTCACGAGTGGTTCGATGTCGTATCCCATAATCCATGGAAGCGGCAAGTGCGCGTGGGTCGGGACGAGGTCGCCAAGGTAAAACGCTCGCTCGCCCGCTGACTCGATCAGAATGCTCTGGTGAAACGGAGTGTGACCGGGAGTCGGAATGACCCGAATTCCTTTCACGATCTCTTTTTCGCGGGAAACGAACTCGATCTTCTCGGCCGCCTCAAGCGGTGTGTAGTTTCGCTCGAAATAGCTGGCCACCGTTCTCTCATTCGGACGCGTGGCGAACTCGTACTCGCCGCGCTTCACGATGTAGGTGGCGTTGGGAAAGCTGATTTCCAGGGATCCGTCAGATCGATTGCGCGTGTTTCCCCCAGCGTGATCAAAGTGCAGATGCGTGTTGATGACCAGCGTAACATCTGGCGGAGTGATGCCAATCTGCTTCAGGCCATCCTCGAGCAGGGTCGCGCCATCCGCGCCCTCGTTCTCCAGACCGTAGATGTCCTTGAACTTTTCATTTTCTTTGTTGCCGGCGCCCGTGTCGATAAGGACGAGCCCCGACGGATGCTCGATGAGCAGACAGCGCATGCCGAGTTGTATGCGGTTTCGCTCGTCGGGGCGGATGCGCCTTTCCCAAAGTGGCTTCGGAACGACGCCGAACATCGCACCGCCATCGAGCTTCTGACCGCCGGCCTGGATCGCGTGAACAGTGAAGTCGCCGATCTTGCGGCGCTCCACCAGCGGAGTTGGCGCGGTCACGCCGTTGTGTCGCGAGTGACTGGAGTCGGTAATCCCGACGGTCTGCGCTTTTTGCGGCGCCCGGCCGGAGCACGCAGTAATGTCTGAAGTTCACCCCACGTACCGCAGCCGCGATCGGCGAGATCCGACATCAGGCGAATCAGGCACTTGGCAGTGGCCAGCGCGTCACCGCCGGCGCGATGACGATTTCGGATCTCGATTCCGTAATAGCGCGCTACGTAATCGAGGGACCGACGGGGAAGCTGCGGCAAAACCTTACGCGCGATCTTCACCGTGCAAAGCTTCCTCCCGCGCAGCTGTCTGCCGGTAGAGCGTGACAGTTCCGTGGTCAGGAACCGCCAGTCGAAGTTTGCGTTATGCGCCACGAACACATTGCCCTCGAGCACACGCATGACGTCAGGCGCAACTCGGTCGAATGTCGGCGCGTCCTTCACCATGTCCCAGGTGATGTTCGTCAGTTGCGTTATGAACGGGGGAATGGGCCGCAGGGGATTGACGAGCGTCTCGTAAACCTCCGCGATCTGGCCGTCGCGCACGACAACCGCTGCGATCTCGGTGATGCGATCACCGAGCCATGACCTGCCACCCGTGGTCTCGGTGTCCACCACGACGTAAGACAGGCGATGGAGCATATCGTCTGCCGATTGCCCGATCGAGCGCGACCGGCCACGCGCAACGGCGTAGGAGTTCGGCGTCAAGGCAGCGAGCATCCAACGACCGTCGGCATTGCGCACGAACTGCGGTCGGCCGGCGAACATTGCGTGAGCCATGTGCTCGGCTACGATCCGCGGAGCGCCGGGAAGACTGCAGATGTGACCAATCAGATCGACTACGTCGGCGGGACCTGCCGAGAGATAGTTGAGAGCACGCGTTGTGAGCAGAGTCTCTTCGGGCTCGGAGTAAACTCCCCTGCTCAGCTCCACGGATCGTCTCTCGTAATCGGACAGGTCATACAGTGAGGTCCGCCGCCGCCGCGTACGAGCTCTCCGCCCTCGAAAGTGATTGCTGCACGCTGGTTCGAAGGAATCTCGTGAGCGTCAGACAAAAAATCGGATGCGGACACCATCTTGAATCCGGCTTTCTCCAGCTCTCTCAAAGTTGTCTCGTTTCGTGCATACGATGTGACGACGCCGGGACGGAGTGCGGTGAAGTTACAACCTGACGCCCATTGTTCACGGTCCTGGACGATTCTTCTTCCCCCACCGCAAAGAATCGGCTCCATGGGCAGACCACAGTCCTTGAGCGCCCTGAACAGATCAGGTTGCTCCTTCATATGAGTTTCGCCTTTCTGCCAGTGAAGTATCGGCAGTCGATACGGTCCAATGAAGTGGGGCGGATAAATTACGCACAGCTCACGATCGACGTGGGTGAAGATCATGTCGAGGTGGATTGCAGTCGCCTCCTGCGGCATCACCACGACGATGAGGTTCGTCACTTCGGTCTGCTCGAAGAGGAGCGTGGCGAGACTGTCAATGCCCGCCGGACTCGATCTCTCGCTGAAGCCGATCAACAGCACATCTTCGCGGAGCGGATGAACGTCGCCACCCTCGAGAGTGTGGTTGAGTCGCCGTTCTGTCGATCCGTCGTACAGAATGCCCTTGTTCTGCAGCTTCGGGTGAGACGTGAACAGCGCCTTCATGATCAGCTCCTCTGTCCAGCGCGCGTGAAAGCGCATCGATCCAATCATCATGTTGTGATTGATCGCCATCGCCGAGTCGCGAGTGAAAAAAAGATTGGGCAGCGGCGGGAGCGTGTAGCTGCACTCGTTGAGAGTGCGTGACAGCGGACCGGGCTCTTCCTCCTTCCCTTCTATGAGAAGATTCACGACCGCTTCCGGGGGAAGCTCGCGCAGTTCGGCGGCGAGTGGTTGAAGGGGAACGACGTCGAGAGTCTCGCGAATGATCAGCTCGCGGACTTCACTGTCCTCGAGGACCTCCGTCAGCAGCGTGCGCACGTGCAGCACTTCGCAAAAGCGCTCCAGCACCTGGACGAAGCGGCGATGCTCGCGCTTGGCGAGATCGGCATCGACGATGTCGTCGTACAGGAAATCCGCGCGCGTGCTCGGCGTCACCGCAAGGAGCTCGTTGCCCGGGCTATGCACGAGAACGGTTCGTAGTGCACCGATTTCTGAGGTAACGTGGACTGGCATGCTCCGAAGATACGCCCCGGCCATGGTGTAACGAAGGGGAATAACTGCAACCGAACGGGCGGGAGGCGTCAGCGAACCAGGCGCGAGGCTCGAGGTCACGACGTCGGCGACGTTACTACTGCGCTTATGGCAACATGCAGTTGCTTGGGCTCCGAATGGTGCTAGTGACGTCCCGACGCAGTGACCTAACGCCTGGTACCTACATCGCTGACGCCTCCCGCCCGTTCAGTTGCAGTTGTGTTTTCTTCCCCTTCCCGCCCTCCGGGATTAGTTTGTGAATTACTTCACAAGCATCCTTTGAAGCGGATAGCTGAATCGACCGTACGACGCCTTTCCCTCTATCTGAGCTTCCTCGAGGGGATCGAGCGACAGGGGCTCGAGACCATCTCGAGCGATGAGCTCGCGCGACTTGGTGGGACAACGTCCGCTCAGGTTCGCAAGGATCTCTCTCTCTTCGGCTCATTCGGCAAACGCGGACTTGGTTACTCCGTCCCCGAGCTTTCCAAACAGCTGCGCGAAATCCTGGGACTGGGAAAGCAGTGGCGTGTCTGTATCATCGGCGCCGGAAAAATCGGCGCTGCGCTCGCTCGCTACCGGGGATTTGCCGAGCGTGGGTTCATCGTCACCGCCGTTTACGACATTGACGAAGCGAAGATCGGGAAGCGGTTCGAGTCGCTGACCGTCAGACCAATTTCTGAGCTGGAGAAGGACGCGGTGAAACACGAGTACGACATTGCGGTGGTTGCAACTCCGGCCGAGAGCACGCCGAATGTCGTGAAGCAGGTAGTCCGCGCCGGCATTAAGGCGATTCTGAATTTCGCGCCGGTTCAGATCTCGGTTCCATCTGACGTCACCGTAAGGACGGTGAACATGGCGATGGAGCTCGAAGGGCTATCGTTCGCGCTATCCAACCGCGGCGAATAGATCCCTGCAATTAGAAAGTTGGTCTTTCCGCGCGTACTATCTCGAACAACCTGGCGAACTCAACCGGTCCGACAACCTCCGGTCTGGCACTCGGATCGATCCCCACGCGTTCCAATACGGCGCCTGCCCTTTCGGGCGACAGCCCACGAACTGTGCGAAGCACGCGCACCATCTGCTTCCTCCGCAACCCGAACGCAGCCTGAACGAAAGTGCGGAATCCTTCAAGCGAGTCGAAGGGGACGAGAGGCTCCGCGCGCGGAGTCAGTCTCACCACCGCTGATTCGACTTTCGGCGGCGGCTTGAACGCGCTGGCTGGCACAGTCAAGACTTGCTCCACATCGGCGACGGCCGCGACGTTCACCGATAGCGCGCCGTAGCTTTCTGTGCCCGCGCCAGCCGCCATTCGTTCGGCCACTTCGCGCTGGACGAGAAAGACTGACCGGGCGGGAATTGGTGGCTCCAACGTTTTGAACACGATCGGCGTCGTGATGTTGTACGGGACGTTGCCGATGAGAAGAAAATCTTTCCCCGCCAGCGCGGTCAAATCAGTCTCGAGGAAATCTCCCTCGACGATCTCGACGTTCGGTCGGTCGCGGTATCTCTCGCGCAGCTGCGTGGCAAGCGCGCGATCGATTTCCACAGCTATTACTCGGCTGCTTCGCTCGGCTAAAAGATCTGTGAGTGACCCGCGACCTGAACCTACCTCGACGACGGTGTCGTGCGGCGTCGGCGCGAGAGCATCGACGATCGCCGTGAGAATCGTCTGGTCTGTGAGAAAGTGCTGGCCGAATTTCTTGAGAACTGGTGGGTGTCGGCGACGCCCGCCGGGCGCACCTGCCACTCTCAACTCCTTAGCACCACGAGCGTAAGATCATCGCGGAGGCTCACGGCTCGCGTATGCACCTCGAGCATCTTGAAAACTCTGTCAACGATTACCCGCGTGTCGTTGTCGCGGTTTTCTCTAATCAGCTCGAGCACGCGTTCTTCGCCTAGACGCTCGTTACGAAGGTTGCGCGCGTCACTGATTCCGTCGGTGAAGAGGACGAGCAAATCTTTCTTGCCGACCCAGCTGAGGGAAGCGGTGTTCGGAACGGCGTCGATCATGCCGAGTGGCGGATTGACCGCCGCGAGACGCGTCACCGTTCCCTCCTGACTGATGACGAATGCGTGCGGGTGTCCAGTATTGGCGTAACTAAGCTTCCCTTTCTCCGGATCGACGACGCCGTAGAAAATCGAGATGAACATCTCCGTCGTCTCGAGCTCTTCGCGCAAAGACCGGAGCAGCGCGCCGAGCATCTCACCGGGGTTCACGAAGTTCTGCGCGTGGATGGCAGAGGCGCTCATTGCCAGCGCCATGATGAGCGCGGCACGATACCCGTGTCCGGAAACGTCGCCGATCATGATGCCCGTCGCCCGCTCGCGAAGCTTGAACAGCTGATAGAAGTCCCCACCGACACTCTCGGCCGGGATCACTCGAGCCGTGGCCTCTGCCTCCGGCGACACGACTTCTGTAGATGGAAGGAGCTTCATCTGCAGGTCGTGCGCGAGATTCATCTCTTGCAACAGGCGCTGACGGTCGAGTGACGCGCTGACGAGTCTGGCGTTCTGAATCGCCGTGCCGATCTGAGTCGCGATCGCCGTCACGAGCTTCTGATCGCCGGCAGTGAACGGCTGCCGCGATCTTCGGTCGGCGAGATTCACCACTCCCAGAGGCTGCCCACCGGTCGGCGTCGTCCACATAATCGGGACTGACAACATCTCTCCGCGCCCATAGGGCGACTCACTTCCGAAAGTCACTCCCTTTCCGACAACGATCAGCGGATGCTGGGTCCGGAACACGCGCGCTGAGACGCTCACCGGATCATCGGCGCTTATTGGCGGAATTTGCTCCTTCGGCACGCCGAGCGCCGCCACGGCCTGCAACGTATTTGTCCTCGCATCGTGTACCAGAATCGACGCGACGCGGGCGCCCACCGTCTCTGAGATCTCGGTCAGAATTGTCGCCGCCGCATCTTCGAGTGTTACGGTTCGGCCGAGAATTTCGCCGATCGTGTAGAGAAGGTTGATCTCCTCGTATCGCTCGGCGAGCTCAGTCGCCGCGTGCTCGACCTCGAGCGCGGCCTGGGTGAACTGCGACACCACCGGCATCAGCAGCTTGATGTGCCGCTCCTCGGGCGAGAACGATGGATCACATGGTCCGACTGTGAGCCAGATCTTTTTTACGGATGGAACGCGCGTCACCAGCTGCGTTCCAAAATTCGTCGGAATGGATTGACCCGGCTCGTCGGGAAGGACGTCCGGCATTTGAACTTTCGGGCTCGATCGCGCGATGACGCTCAATGCCGATCGACCGTCGCCGCTTCCCCAGACGGCGGCCTCACAATGCGTCCCCTCGCGGAACGCAATGAGGACTGCCTCCAGCTCCTTCACGGCCGACGCAACGTCAGTCGAACGACGTTGCCTTTGTCCCGGAAGCTCTCCACGCGGTCCATCAGCTGCCGCATCAAGAAGAGTCCGCGGCCTTCCTCCCTGGTGAGATTTTCCGGAGTGGTGCAATCGACCGTGCACTCTTCGACGTCGAAGCCTGGCCCTTCGTCGACGACCTCGAAGACGAGATCGGTTTCACTGATAATTGCCCGAACGCGAACGTGCTTGCCGCCGGTCGCATCATTACCTCGAAGGATGGCGTTCGAGAGCGCCTCCGTAAGCGCGACGGGCACATTGAGCGAGCATTTTGTGGGAGAAAGCTTGATCTCGCGGCAGCGCTGCCTCGCGAGCTCGACTACGCCTTCTATGTATTCAACGTCGCTGGGGATCTGGAGATCGAACGCGACGCGCGATTCCGCCATTAAAAACTCTCTAGCGCGCGCTCCCGTGTGTCGGAGATCTGAAACAGAGTGTCGAGCTTCGTGAGCTCGAAGAGCGTCTGGAGGTCGTCATTGAGATTCGCCAGACGCAGCTCGCCGCCCTGTTCTCGAATCTTCTTCGACAACGAGACGAGCACGCCTAGGCCTGAGCTGTCGATGTATCCAGTTTGGCTGAAGTCGATCAGAAATTTTTTCTCTCCCTTCTCGAGCTCATCCAAAACTTTCTGCTTGAGCTCCTGGCGGTTCCCCACAATCAACTGACCTTCGACATCTACCACGACGACCTCTCCCTGTTTCTTGATCGAGAAACTCATTCAGTTTATCTCCAGTGT
>DASWCI010000041.1:0-2010 GCA_036390195.1 Gemmatimonadaceae bacterium | reverse complement strand
TCGGTGTACTCGCACATGCAGACGTCGGTGATCACGACGAGCTCCGGAATCTCCTGCTTCAGCGCGCGCACTGCCGTCTGCACGGCACCTTTATCATCCCACGCCGCAGAACCTGTCGCGTCTTTCGTTTCGGGCACACCGAAGAGAATTATTCCGCCGACCCCTGCCTTGGCTGCCGCTTCCGCGTCGCGCAGCATTTCATCAACCGACGTCTGACTGACCCCCGGCATGGACTGTACTGCCCGGCGTAGCTTTTCCCCATCACGGACGAACACCGGAAGAACGAGCTGAGTGGCGGCGAGGTGGGTTTCGCGCACGAGATTTCGAAGCGCGGCGGTGCGCCGGAGCCGGCGCGCACGATACTGCGGAAATTCCGACACGCTTTACTCCGGTTGCGGAGCCGGGATTTTTGAGAGCTGACGCAGCTCGACGAGGAGGCTGCTGCCTCCGCGCGACCGGATCTCCGCAGCCAGTCCCTCACCGGTCGACTCAGGTGAGCGCATGTCGAGCAGGCGTGAGCCGCGCACGATGTGCCGGCCAGTCAGATCTCCGAGCATACCATATAATGTAGGTCTGCCACTGACGTCGCTCACCAGCGCGCCGATAGGAATTTGACACCCGCCTTCGAGTGCAGTCAGGAAAGCGCGTTCAGCACGTGTCGCGGTCGATGTCGCCTCGTGATCAAGCGGACGCAGAAGATCGAGCATCCTCGAGTCGTCGCTTCGGGCCTGAATTGCGATTGCGCCCTGCCCCGCCGCTGGTAGCCACTCTGGTGGGTCAAGGAACATCGTGATGCGTCGCTGTACCTCGAGTCGAATCAGCCCCGCTGCAGCTAGGATGGCCGCGTGAACGCGCCCGCTCTCGACTTTGCTCAGTCGAGTCGGAACGTTACCGCGCAGCTCCACCGGCTCGAGATCGGGCCTGCGCGCGAGCAGCTGCGCTCGTCGTCGAAGACTGGACGTGCCCACGCGCGAGCCGGCAGGCAGGTCGTCCAGATTCTCAGCGCCCGTCTGCCGATTGACGACCAGCACATCACGCGGGTCTTCCCGCTCGAGCTGCGCGACAATCTCCAGATCATCGGGAGACTCGGTGGGTAGATCTTTCAGCGAGTGAACCGCGCAATCGATTTTTTTCTTCGACAGCGCGACCTCGAGCTCTCGTGTAAACAATCCTTTCGCCCCAATCTCGGTCAGGGGCTGGTCGAGCTTCTTGTCGCCGGTGGTTTTGAATGTGATCAGCTCTGATGCAATGCCATGTGCAAGCAGCGCTTTTTCGACGAGCCGCGCTTGTCGGAGCGCAAGCTCGGACGCGCGCGTTCCGATTCTAACCACGTCTGGATCGGTCTTGCTCTTAGAAGGCACTCAGCACTGCCGACGCGAGACTGTCGAGCGTCGATTCTTCCGCCTGTACTTTCACTTCGATTCCCGCCTCGCGCAAGGCGTCCGATGTCTGCGGTCCGATGGAGGCGGCGGGAACACGGAGAGCGAGATCTTCGCCAACTGCTTCGATGTAGCCTCTGACCGCCGAGCCTGAAGTAAAAGTGACGAGATCGATTTTCTCGCTGTCGATGGCGCGGCCCAGTTTTTCCGCTCCCTCGCCGTCCACAATCGAGCGATAGGCCTCGATCGTTGTCAGATCGGCGCCGAGCCGTTTGAGCCCCTGCGGCAAAGCATCGCGTGCACCTTCAGCCGTCACGTAGAGCACCTTCTTCCCGGCGAGATCATCGCGAGCCTCCAGCATCTCGAGCAGGCCTTCGGCTGCGAAGCGATTCGGAATCACATCGACGGCGATGCCATGCTCGAGGAGAACCCCCGCGGTCGCCGGCCCAACGGCGGCAACCGTGAGACCCGCCAGTGCGCGTGCATCCTTTCCCTCGCCGAGTAGCTGTTCCCAGAAAATGGATATCGCATTCTGGCTGGTGAAGATGAGCCAATCGAACTGTGACAGCCGACCGATCTCCGTGCGGAGTGGCGCGAGATCGAGTCGCGCAATCTGGGTGGCGGGCATTTC
>DASWCI010000040.1:0-1600 GCA_036390195.1 Gemmatimonadaceae bacterium | reverse complement strand
GTCCACGGCCGTATTGCATTTCCGAACAAGGACATCGACGACTTTGTAATCCTCCGCTCGGATGCGACGCCGATCTACAATTTCGCCGTCGTCTCCGACGACATCGCGATGGGGATAACGATCGTGATGCGCGGAGACGATCACATCTCCAATACGCCGAAGCAGATTCACCTTTATCACGCGCTCGGCGCGTCACTGCCGACGTTCTCTCATCTGCCGATGATCCACGGACTCGACGGGAAGAAGCTGAGCAAGCGTCATGGCGCAACTGCGGTCGGAGACTATCAGCATTACGGGCTACTTCCCAGCGCCATGCTCAATTTCTTGGCGCTGCTGGGCTGGTCGCCGGGAGGCGATCGCGAGATAATGACGGTGCCGGAGATGATCGAGCTGTTCAGCGTCGAAGGTCTGCAGAAGAAGGCGGCGATCTTCGATCCCAAGAAACTCGAGTGGATGAACGGCCAGCACCTTTCGATGATTCCGCTCGAGGAGCTAGAGCCGCGCGTGACGCCGGCGATCGTGACCGCACGGCTGGCGACCGAAGAGGAGCTCGTTGACCGCCGCGAGTGGTATCTCCGATTGCTCGATCTGCTCCGCGTGCGATCACGCACCATCGATGACATTGTGCGCCAGGCGGGTCCGTACTTTCTGGAAGACATCGACTATGACCCAACCGCGGTCGCGAAAAATTGGACGGATCCCGCAGAAGCATCGGCGATTTTGCGGGCGGCGAGAGACGCGCTGGCTGAGGTTGCGGATTGGAAGACACAGGCTCTGGAAGCGTCCTTGCGAACTCTCGCCGAAAAGCGCGGCATTGCGGCCGGAAAGGTCTTTCAGCCCCTCAGGGTGGCTCTAACTGGGCTTACAGTGAGTCCTGGGATCTTCGAAATGTTGGTGCAAATGGGCCGCGAGCTCTCGCTCAAGCGCATCGACAAAGCGATCGCGGCGCTCGCTGTGTAACAAAGTTGGGCACATTACGAAACTGTTGACCAGGTACGCTTTCGTACACAGATTACTAAAAGACGCGAGCACCGGGACCACCGCCGGCTCGCCATTCCAGGGAATAACAGATGGCCGAGCAGTTAACAAAGATCGAGAGCTCGGTATACCACTACCTTCTCGACTTCACCGCCGAGAACACCTACCAGCCGAGCATTCGGGACATCGGCAAGCAGTTCAAGATCAAGTCGACGAAGACTGTCTCGGACCTGCTTCAGTCGCTCGCGAAAAAAGGCTACATCGAGAGAGATCCCGCGCGCTCGCGCGGAGTCAATCTCATTGGCTTTGGCGCCGCGATGCGCACGCAGCCTGTTCCGTTTTATGGAAAGATCCACGCTGGTGAGCCCGCCCTCATTCCAGAGCACCGCGCCGGTTTCATCACGATCGACAGACGGTTCGTCCCCTCCGATGAGGTTTTCTTTCTCAAGGTCAAGGGCGACAGTATGGTCGGCCGCTGCATCAACGATGGCGATTACGTGATGGTGAATCCACTGCAGGAGCCGCGCGACAACGATATTGTCGCCGCGCGACTTGGTGAGGAGGCGAGTGTAAAGACCTTCGCGCGACGTAACGGCGCTGTTGTTCTCGAGGCAGCGAATCC
>DASWCI010000039.1:0-2126 GCA_036390195.1 Gemmatimonadaceae bacterium | reverse complement strand
GTCGATCATCGATCTCGCAGGTGGTCACCAACCTCTCTCGAATGAAGATGGTACGGTCTGGATTGTGTTCAACGGCGAGATCTACAACTTCGAGGAACTGAACACGCAGTTTCTTTCGTCGGGCCACTGCTTCAAGACGCGCTCCGATACCGAGACCATCGTTCATCTCTATGAGGAGCTGGGCGAGGCCTGTTTTTCGGAATTGCGCGGCATGTTCGCGCTCGCGCTGTGGGACGCCAAGAAGAAGAGACTGGTGCTGGCGAGAGACCGAGTCGGCAAGAAGCCGTTGTATTACTCGTGGGACGGCCGAAGGCTGGTATTCGGCTCGGAGATCAAGGCGATGTGGCCCGCCGGCGGGATCTCCGATGAGATGGACGCGGAGGCGCTGTCGGACTACTTTTCCTACCAGTACATCCCCGCGCCCAAAACGATCTATCGACACGTCCAAAAACTGCGCCCAGCTCATTACCTGGTCATCGAGCGAGGCCAGATGCGCGAGGTGCCGTACTGGGACCTCGATTTCGCACACACATGCGACTTGTCCGAAGAGGAATGGTGCGATCGTTTCCTGACGGAATATCGAACCGCCGTGAAGTCGCGGCTGATCAGCGACGTCCCGCTCGGTGCGTTTCTCAGCGGCGGCGTCGATTCCTCGTCCGTCGTCGCATTGATGAACGAGTTTCAGCCGCCTGTGACGACGTGCTCGATCGGCTTCACCGAAGCGGCGTATAACGAGGCCGAGTACACGCGTGAGTTCGCGGCCAGCCTCGGCACCAACCACTTCGAAGAGATCGTCGAGGCGCACGCGATCGACCTGTTGCCGAAGCTGGCATGGCACCACGACGAGCCGTTCGCGGACTCCTCCTCGGTGCCAACCTATTATGTTTCCAAGGTCGCCCGGCAGCACGTCACCGTGGCGCTCTCCGGCGACGGCGGAGATGAGAACTTCGCCGGCTATCGCCGGTACAAACTCGACGTTTGGGAGAACCGGCTCAGGTCCCACGTCCCGCCGTCAGCGCGGCGATTGATTTTTGGCCCTCTGGGAGAGCTCTATCCAAAGATGGACTGGGCGCCACGAGTGTTCCGCGCGAAGACCACATTTCAGAGCCTCGCGCGCTCTCCGCTCGAAGGGTATTTTCACGGCATCTCGTTCTGCCCGCCAGCGCTCAAGCAGGAACTGCTTGGCGCGGACATCCGGAACCAGCTGCGCGGGTACGATTCGATGGACGTGCTGCGCGACCACTATGAACGCGCCAGGACGCCGGACTTGCTTTCCCGAATTCAGTACGTCGATATCAAGACATATCTCGTCGACTGCATTCTGGTGAAAGTGGACCGCGCCAGCATGGCGAATTCACTCGAAGTTCGATGCCCGCTGCTGGATCACAAGCTCATGGAGCTCATCGCGCGAATGCCCTCGACGTTGAAGCTTCGGCATGGGACGGGAAAATACATCTTCAAAAAAGCGCTGCGGGACGTCCTGCCTTCCAGCATTTTGCAGCGTCCGAAACAGGGATTCTCGATCCCCATTGCCGAATGGTTCCGGGGAGAGCTCAAAGGCTTCACCCAGGACGCGCTGTTTCAGCCGCAGGACGACGTGTTGAGCCGGAAGTTTCTCACACGCTGTTGGAGTCAACATCAGCGGCGACAACGCGATTGGTCAGCGCTCCTCTGGTGCGTGCTGATGTTCAGGACCTGGCAGGAGGTCTCGAAAAGAACATGAGCGGCATCTGCGCGGTGTGGCGGAAGCAGGAGCCGGGAGGGACCGCGGCGATGCTATCCGCGGTGAACGCGCGACTTTCCCTGTCTACTGGCGAGCGGTCAGCCCAGGAGGTCGCCGACGGTGCGGGTGTCGCCGTACAGGCCCGTTTTGATTCGCAACAGACCTTCCGGAACGCTCGCGTGCTGGTGGCCTGTGACGCCGATCTGCTGAACGAGGACGAGTTGTGGCAGGCCGTCGGTCCCGCGAGCGAGCGGCCGCGGACCGGAGCACTTCTGGCGGCGCTATATGAGCGCGACGGCGATCGATTCGTCGAGCAACTGCGCGGCGGCTTCTCGATCGTGCTGTGGGACCTCGCCGAACACCGTCTCCTCGCGGCGATCGACGGGTTCGGCATCAACCGGCT
>DASWCI010000038.1:0-4399 GCA_036390195.1 Gemmatimonadaceae bacterium | reverse complement strand
TCGGTGATCTTGCGAGCCTCCCCACCGTCGGGACGCATGATGTAGATCTGGTTCTGGCTCGCTGAGGTTCCGCTGGCCGTGCTCGTTCCTGCTGCTGCGGGTGTAGATGGCGCGTCTCTGTTGGAGAGAAAGGCGAAGAACTTTCCATCACGGGACCAGCGGGGCGATGTCTCGTTCTTGTCCTTCGTGAACGTCATCTGCTTCGTTGAGGGCACGCCGTCCTTTACTGAGACCAGATAAATGTCCGTCTGACGCTTGCCCTGATTCCAATCGGGTGCGGAGAGCGTGTAGAGAAGCCACTTGCCATCCGGACTCGGTGTCGGAGATCCGACGTCACGCTGGAGCTGTCTGTCCAGAAAGGTGATTGGCCGAACCGTGTTTGAAGAAGCAGTCGTCTGCCCGAATGCTACCGCGGGGATTAGCGAGGCGATCAGGAAGGGATAGTTGCGCATGGCCGTGACGATGGAAAAGTGCGACGAAGAATTTCAGTTCGCAAAGAGTTAGTCATCTGCCGGTAATATAGAGACTGAGTACTGCCAGCACTTCAAAAACTCATTGGTGCGTACGCTTTTTGCCCTAGTCACCTGTAAAGCGACAATCGCCGCCTCGATTATCGGAGCGGTTTTTTCTGACCAACTGGTTGGGGAGGATAGCTACAATGTTGATGAGTGGATCGGGTTCCAGGCTAACGACGCTCGCCATTGCGACGCTGGCGATCGTCGCGTGCTCCAAGAAAGAGAACTATGGCGCGGATACGACGGCCGCGTCTAGCACTGCTGCTCGTGATACTTCGGCGATGGCGGTTGGCGCACCCGCGCCTTCTGGAAACTGGACGGACGCCAACATCGTGGCGCTGCTCGACGAAGCGAACATGGCTGATAGTTCGGCAGGAGCAGTGGCATCGACCAAGGGGACCGCTTCCTCAGTACGTGACTTCGGCAAGCGGATGATGCGCGACCATCATCAGCTTCGTGCGCAGGGTGAAGCGCTGGCGAAGAAGCTGAAGATCACGCCGGCAGCCCCGTCAGACGATCCGGTTACGCCAGCTGGGCAGAAGGAGATGGATACGCTGAACTCAACCGCAAAGGGCAAGGACTTCGACAAGGCCTACATCGACGCTGAGGTCGACGTACATAAGGCGGTTCTCGACATCGCCACGAAAGCGGCTGGTCAGACGCAAAACGCCGAGCTGAAGAACCTGATTCAGAAAGCCGCACCGGTAATCAAGGGTCACCTCGACAAGGCCGAATCGATTCAGAAGACTCTGAAATAGGCTTTTGCTCAAAGGCGCGATCTTCGACATCGACGGCACGCTCGTAGACAGCAACGACGCCCACGCCCAGTCCTGGGTGGATACGTTCGCGGAATCCGGCTACGACGTGCTGTTCAGTGATGTAAGACCGATGATCGGAATGGGGGCTGACAAGCTCCTGGCGAAGGCAATCGGGCTCAGCCATGAGAGTGAAGAAGGAAAGAAACTGGTAAAGCGACGCTCCGAAATTTTTCGCGAGCGATATCTTCCGCGACTCCGGCCCTTCCCAGGATCGCGCGAGCTGGTGTTGCGCGTCCGTGCCGATGGCCTCAAGGCAATCGTTGCGACCTCCGCCAAGGACCAGGAGCTGAAAGGTCTGCTTAAGGCGGCACAGGTCGAAGATCTCATGGAGGAGAAAGCAACGGCGAGTGATGCCAAGCGATCGAAGCCGGATCCCGATATCGTGCACGCCGCGATCGAGGACCTGTTCTCGTCGTTACTTCGGTGCTGGTGATCCTGCCTTGGCCGAGATAGGAAAGTTGTGCTGATGTTCTTTTTGCTCACGTACGCATTCACGTGGGTGAGCTGGATCGCGGCTTGGAAGATCTCTGGGAGCGGTGCGTCGGGTTATCCTGGAACCACTGCCGGGACGCTGATCTTCTATCTCGGAGTGTTTGCTCCATCTTTCGTCGCTCTGTGGCTGACAAGTCGGCGCGAAGGCTCCGCTGGAGTTCGCGCGTTATTGAGTCGCCTCGTCCAGTGGCGAGTGGGATTTCAGTGGTACGTGTTCGCCATCTCTTACAGCGCAGTAATCAGGCTGACTGCTGCGCTCATTCATCGGCTCGCAACGGGCGCGTGGCCGCCATTCGGACAGGAACCGTTGCACTTAATGCTTGCCGCGACTATCGGGTCGACACTTCTCTTCGGACAGGCGGGTGAAGAGATCGGCTGGCGCGGCTACCTACTGCCCCGACTATCCGCGCGTGTCGGTCTGGCGACGGCAAGCATCGTCATCGGTATCGTCTGGGCCGCGTGGCACCTGCCGCTCTTCTTCATTCCCGGAATCGAGACGACTGGACAGTCATTCACCCTATATCTGCTGCAGGTGACTGCGTTCTCTGTAGCGATTGCGTGGCTTTACGTGCATACCAACGGCAGTCTGTTCCTCACGATGCTGATGCACTCGGCGATCAACAATACCAAGGACGTCGTCCCTTCAGTTGCCCGGATTCCCGCAAATCCCTTTACGATTAATGCTTCGCTGATGGGCTGGCTGACTGCCGCGTTGTTGTGGATCAGCGCAGCATATTTTCTCGTTCGGATGAGGGAAGGACTGCAGCTCTCGGTGGAGCGTTCTTCACGTACTTGTCGAGCCAGTTGATGTACTCCCACAGCAGGTGACGCTGTGTCTCGACTGCAGTATATCCGTGCGGCTCGAGCGGAAGCTGGACGTAGCGGACGTTGCCACCATTTCCCTTGATTGCTGCGAAGAGACGCTCTGACTGGATCGGAAAAGTTCCCGAGTTGTCGTCGCGCTGGCCGTGAATGAGCAGCACCGGCTCGTTGATCTTGTTCGCGTAATTGAACGGTGACATCGCGTTGTATACTTCGGGCGCCTCCCAGTAGGTGCGCGGCTCTGCCTGAAATCCGAATGGCGTCAAAGTGCGATTGTAGGCGCCGCTCTCCGCAATTCCCGCGCGGAAAATGTCGGAATGCGCCAGCAAATTGACCGTCATGAATGCGCCGTATGAATGACCGCCGATTCCGATGCGGTCGCGGTCGGCGACGCCTATTTCCACGATCTTGTCGACCGCGGCCTGCGCACTGGCGACAAGCTGCTCGATGTAGCTGTCATTCGGCTCTTTACCGTTGACTCCAACGATCGGCATCGTCGGTCCGTCGAGTACCCCGTAGCCGTGCATTAGCAGCATCAAGTAATTCTGACGTCCGGGCCGCTTGAACTGATAAGGAGATCCGGAGAGCTGTGACGCAGCATCGGCAGACTGAAACTCGCGTGGATACGCCCAGAAGAAAAACGGGAGGCGACCTTGGCTTTTCTCGTATCCAGGAGGCAAATAGAGTGTTGCGGATAGCTTTACTCCGTCCGGCCGGGTGTAGGTGATGAGCTCGCTCTTCACGTCGGCGAAATACGGTGCGGGATCCCCGAGCTTCGTGATCTGAGTCAGCGACTTGTTGCGGAGATCGCGTACGAAAATGTTGGGCGGCTCGGTTGGAGACTCGTGCTGAGTAACGATGCGATTTGCGTCGCGGTCAACTACCTGAAGAACCTGCTCGTAGTACGGAGCAGTCGATTGCCAAAGCCTTTCCGTCTTGGCTGTCGTAAGATCGAAACGGTCGATGAAGGGCCGATCACCTTCGGGTGACGCCCCGCTTCCGCGCAAATAGAGATATCTGCCATCACTCGAGCGCAGCGGAACGAATCGATCGGTCGTTGAATCCAGCACAACCACCCATGTTCCGGGGTCGGAATAACGATCTTCGGCGCTGCGGTCCCAAACCAGTTTTGGAGTACCGCCGTTCGGAGCCGAGGGGTCGATCATCCAGACGCGCTGCTTTGCGCCGCGTGAGAGTCGATCGAGGAGAAAAGCACTGTTCGGCGACACCCAGGTGATGCCGCCGTAGCGGTATTCGGTCTGGACGAACGGAGTTGGCGCTGCCGTGAACGGCGCTGAGAGAAGCGAGACCTGATCGCGCTTCGGAACGGCGGTGCGTGGATTTCCTTTGTCCAGCGCTTCGACCATCACTAGCGTCGCCGGAACATCCGGCCGCCAATTCACGATCCTGATTCCGGGCAGAACCGCGTCGCGAGCGCTCGGCGCTTCTTCTGCGACGTGAGAGTTCCGGATCTCGCGAACAACCTTTCCGCTCAGGTTCCAGATCTCGGTGCGTGAAGGGAAAGCACCGAGAGGCACCTGGTACGAGTATGGACGCTGCGCGGTCTCGACGAGCAGATAGTTTCCATCGGGCGACGGGCTCACGCGCGTGTGAATACCTGTCTGTCCGATAGGAGTGACTTTCCCGTCGAGCCCGACCAGCACGATCTGATCGGTGAAGTAATAGTCGAATAGCGCTTCGTCAGTCGGACTCTGGAGCAGATACTCGTAGGTGCGCGCTGGAGCCGAGCGC
>DASWCI010000037.1:0-2820 GCA_036390195.1 Gemmatimonadaceae bacterium | reverse complement strand
GAGTCGGCAGCGGTTGCGCCGAAGTACTGGGTCCGCGACGGTGAAGAGTGGATAACGCGGAGTATGGATGTCACTCGCCTGGTCGAACCAGCCAAGCCTGTTTGCCATGTGTGCTACTACGAGGCAGAGGCATTCGCCAGGTGGGACAAGAAGCGGCTTCCAACCGAATTCGAGTGGGAGGCAGCCGCGTCGTGGGATCCTTCATCGAACGACTCGCGCGAATTTCCCTGGGGCAACGACTCGGCTGATTCGAGATCGGCAAACATCGATCAGCTTGCATTCGACACCTCACCGGTTGGCACTTACGATCGGAACGTCTCGCCGATTGGCTGCTATGGATTGATCGGCGATGTCTGGGAATGGACATCGAGTAACCTCAGCGCCTATCCCGGATTTCAGACTTTTCCCTACAAGGAATACTCCGAGGAGTTCTTCGGTCCCGACTACAAGGTGCTGAGAGGCGGCTCGTGGGCGACCCGTCCTGGCGCGATCCGCAACACCTTCAGAAACTGGGATTACCCGATCAGACGGCAGATCTTCAGCGGCTTCCGTTGCGCGCGGGACTCATGAAGAACGGAAATCGCTCGCACGACGTCGTTGGCGGTACGCCTCCCTATACCGTGCGCCGGTCGCGCCAGCAGATGGTGCGCGACGTACGGCAGGGTCTGACGAAATCGCCGAAACAGCTTTCGTCGAAGTACTTCTATGACGAGCGCGGCTCTGAGCTGTTCGAGGAAATCACTCTCCTGCCCGAGTATTACCTGACTCGCGCGGAAAGACTTTTGTTAGAGCAGCGCATCTCAGAGATCGTCGATGCGGTCCGACCCTGCTCTCTCGTCGAGCTTGGCGCTGGCAGCGCAACCAAGACCCGCATCATTCTCGACGAGATGCGAGGGCAGGGGTGCGCCGAGTGTTACGTGCCGGTGGATGTAAGCAAGGACTTTCTGGAAGTGACTGCGCTCCAGCTCCGCGCTGATTATCCCGACGTGCAAATCACGCCGGTAGTATCAGACATCACCGAGCCGTTCGCGCTTCCGCCGGTGGCGAGTCCGACGCTGGTGGCTTTTCTCGGAAGTACGATCGGGAATTTCCCGCGCGAGCAGGCGATTCAATTGCTCTCTCACATCGCCGGCGAGATGGCTCCCGCCGACCGCTTTCTGCTCGGCGCCGACTTGATCAAGGATCCCGAAATCATCAATCGTGCTTACAACGATTCGAGGCGCGTGACCGCGGCGTTCAATCTGAATGTGCTGGAGCGGCTCAATCGGGAGCTCAATGCGGATTTCCCGGTGAGCGACTACGAGCATCGCGCATTCTATAGTAGTGAGAATCATCGGGTCGAGATGTACCTCATTGCCCGCAGGGCGCACAAAGTGATGATTCCGGAGATCGGCGAAATCTCATTCGAGAAGGGCGAAAGCATCCGCACCGAGCTGAGCTACAAGTACGACCGCCCAATGCTCGAGGACATTCTCTCCGCCTCCGGCCTGACAATCGAGAAGTGGATGCCCGCCGACGACGGATCATTCGCCCTGGCGCTCGCCCGCGTGGAGGGCTGACCGGACAGCGTGAGTCTCTCAGAGGCACAGCTGTTGGACGATGTCCGGCAGCGTTTATTCGCTCCGACCAGATCGCCGCATCCTCACGCTATCGGCCTCGAGCTCGAGCTAATTCCGGTCCATCGATCGACCCACACTCGCGTGCTCGCAACGAATGATTCGCGCACATCGACATCCGAAGTGCTATCGCAACTTGGACGCCGCGAGAGCTGGAATGAACAATCGATAAGCGGTGACCCGCCGTCGTGGACGACGCGGGATGGAGCACGCATCTCATTCGAGCCTGGCGGACAGCTGGAGATCAGTACAGCTCCTCTTCCAACCGCCTCTGAGGTGATCGACGCAGCGCAGAGTCTCGTCGTGACGCTTCGCGCTGCGATGTCGGATGCGGGAATCGACTTGCTAGCGCGCGGCGTCGATCCATACAGCGACATCAATGCAGTACCGCTCCAGCTCCACCGCGATCGCTACACGGGCATGACTCGATACTTCAGTTCGATCGGACCTTCAGGTGTCCGCATGATGCGCCAGACTGCGGCGCTACAGATAAATCTCGAGCGCGGGGAAGATCCAAAATCCAGGTGGCGGCTTCTCAACGCGCTCGCTCCAATCGTGGTCGCACTCTTTGCCAATTCGCGGGAGTACGCAGGCACATCAACCGACTGGGTCAGCTATCGCGCTCAGCTCTGGAGAACTCTCGATCCTTCGCGGACCGGAATCATTTACGACGAAGACCATTATGTCGAGCGGTATCTGGATTTCGCGCTCGATGCGATCGCGATGCGCGCCCGTGACGACGGATTGGGATATCGGCCTTTTCGCGAATGGACTCGTGAGCCTGCGATCAAAATGGACGATTGGTTATTTCACCTCTCCACACTCTTTCCTGAGGTGCGTCCCAAAGAGTTTTTCGAGCTGAGATCGGCAGATACTATCGAGCCGGATGCACTCGCTGCACCGGTTGTGCTCGTGACGGGCATCGTGTACGACAACGAATCTTCGCGCCGCGCGACAGAGTTACTTGGCTTCCCCAGCGCGGACGTGCTTGACCGTGCAGGGAGAATTGGTTTGCGTGACCCGGAGATACACCGACTCGCCGCCGAACTCACGGCGCAAGCACTCGCTGGTGCTCGGCGACTGGGGAGTGGCTACGTGCGGGAATCGCATGTCGCAGAGGCGGAGGACTACTTTGCGCGCGCACTCGCAGCCAACGACATTTGAGCTCGATGAGACTACGATACGCGAGTCCGTTGTTGGCAAT
>DASWCI010000036.1:0-8367 GCA_036390195.1 Gemmatimonadaceae bacterium | reverse complement strand
AGCCGAACAATGACGCGGTCACCGTACGCGACGACTTCGGAGACGCTGTTCGGATTGGCGCCGTTCCGAAGCGGATCGCCTCTCTAAACCCGGCTACCACCGAGATTCTTTTCACAGTCGGCGCCGGTTCTCACGTGATCGGCCGCACGAAGTACGACCTATGGCCGGATTCCGCCAGGTTTGTTCCCGCCCTTGCGGACGGGATCAGTCCGAATGTCGAAGCCGTGCTTGGGGCTCATCCCGATCTGGTCCTACTTTACGGGAGCCGGGACAACAAACCAGCGGCGGAACGCTTTCGAGCGGCCGGCATCAACACCTTGTCACTGAAGGTGGATCACATCTCCGACTTTCGCCGCACGACCGAGCTTTTGGGAGCAATCCTTCACGACTCGTCCCGCGCGAAGAATGTAATCGATTCGGTCGAGAACACACTGCGACGCGTTCGATCGGCAACGGAAAAACTGCCGCGACCGACAGTGTTCTGGCACATCTGGGACGCTCCCCTCATCACGATCGGCTCGGGAAGCTTCCTGAGCGAGCTCGTCGATATCGCCGGAGGCCGCAACGTCTACGCCGACATGAAAGGACCATCGGGCCCGATCTCGCTCGAGGATGTAGCCCGTCGCGATCCTGATTTCATTCTCGCTGGACCAATCGGGGCGAAACAGATCGAGTCCGATCCTCGCTGGCGGATCGTACGAGCTGCTCGCGAGAAGAAAATACTGGTGGTGGACACACTGCTCGTCGCGCGTCCATCCGTGCGATTGGGCGAAGCCGCGGTGTCGCTCGCACATCTCCTCCATCCGGGAACGGTCCAGTGAGGCGGTTTCGAAACTGGTACTGGATGGTGCTCATTGCGGCGCTGCTACTGATTGCGATGGTCGCCGTTGCGCGTGGTGCCGTCTCGGTATCTCTCGCCGACGTTATTGACGCGCTGCGCGGACACGGAGACCCGACCGCGATTGCGATCGTGCGAGACCTGAGACTCCCGCGGGTCGTGCTGGGAGCACTTGTTGGTGCCGGTCTGGGTGCTAGCGGTGCAGCGCTTCAGGGCGCTCTCCGTAACCCGCTCGCCGAGCCGTACCTCCTTGGCGTTTCGGGCGGCGCCGCGGTCGGAGCCGTCATCGCATTCGCGCTCGGAGTCACCGGCGACGCTATGATCACACTTGCTGCTTTTGCGGGTGGTATTGCGGCGGTCTTCCTCGCGCTTGGCGTCGCACGCGTCGGCGGAAGAAGTGCGCGAGCTGACCTGCGTACTCTCCTCATCGCCGGCGTGGTCGTCGGGGCGTTTGCGAATGCAGCGATCATGGTCGCGCTCGCAAACGCGTCGCCCAACACCGTGCGTGGCGTTCTATGGTGGATGATGGGCTCAGCGGCCGATGCCACTTGGAGACGCGTTGCTTGGCTGGCCGCCAGCATTGTGCTGGCGGGAGGCGCGCTCGTCTATTGGGCGCGTGAGATCGATGTGCTTTCCCTCGGCGAAGACACGGCGGCTTCCCTCGGTGTCGACGTAGAGCGCTCCGGGCGGCGAGCATTCCTTCTCGCCGCACTTCTCGCCGCTGCAACTGTCTCCGCTGCGGGGCTGATCGGTTTTGTTGGGCTCGTTGTGCCTCACATTGCCAGAGGAATCGGCCTTCGCACACACCGCCCACTGGTAATCGCGGCCGCCTTGATCGGCGCGACGCTGGTAGTTGCCGCGGATCTCGCGGCGCGAACCGCTGACGCGCCGACAGAGCTTCCCCTCGGAGCGATCACCGCGCTCGTCGGCGTTCCGTTCTTCCTCGTGCAGCTCCGGCGAATGTCATGATCGAGATCAAGGATCTGGTCGTCGCTTATCCTGGCGCGCGTGTGAACGCTGTCGATGGCGTCAGCTTCGTCAGCGCCGAGACCAAGCTCACCGCCCTGGCGGGTCCCAACGGATCGGGGAAGAGCTCGATCGTGAAAGCGTTGCTTCGGCGCGCTGACATCCCACGCGGCTCGGTCTCCATTGACGGACGCGACGTACGGCTCCTCTCGTACGCTGAGCTGGCGCGAAAGGTAGCGGTCGTTCCTCAGCGAGAGGACGCGGCGTTCCCCGTCCAGGTCCGCGAGTACGTTGCCCTCGGACGTTATCCGCATCTTGGGTTGTGGCGTTCGCCTTCACGCGACGACAAGCGCTCGATCAGCGAAGCGTTGAACCAGGCCGGAGTTGAAGAGCTCGCCGACCGCGACACCGATGCGCTCTCTGGCGGCGAGTGGCAGCGCGTCCGCATCGCGCGTGCACTCGCTCAAAAGGCTCCGGCGCTCGTCCTCGATGAGCCCACCACTTTCCTCGATATCGCGCACGAGATGGCAATCTTTGAGCTGCTGTCTTCTCTCGCTCGGTCCGGATTGGCGGTCCTGCTCGTTAGCCACCAGCTCAATCTCGTTGCCCGCTTCGCCGACGCGATAGTACTGCTTGATCACGGGCGTGTTGCAACCCACGGCTCGCCGGCGGAAGTCATGCGCGCTGATCGCCTCGAATCCATTTATGGCTGGCCCCTCGTGATCACGCGGGATCCCGCTGTTGGTGCTCCGGCACTCGTTCCGCTGCGCCGTCCGCTCCAGCTATGACCGCACATACAAGCGACCTCCGACCCCGGATACCATGCACAGCAAACCAATAATTCTCGCGCTGACATTTGTCCTTTCATCGATCGGACCCACCAATGCGATCGCTCAAGCCATCGACACCGCCAAGCTCGGAACCGTAGTCGTTTCCGCGTCCAAGGTTCCGAGGCCAGCGGCAACTCTCTCACAAGCCGTAACGGTGCTTTCCGGAGATGACCTCCGGGCACGAGGAGTCACGCGTGTATCCGACGCGCTCCGCGAGGTGCCTGGGGCATCTCTCGTTCAGAGCGGCTCGTACGGCGCAGTCACCTCGCTGTTCCTGCGCGGCGGCGAGAGTCGCTACACGAAAGTACTCATCGATGGCGTGCCGGTGAATGCGCCGGGTGGCTTTTTTGATTTCAGCCATCTCACTACCGACAACATTGAGCGAATCGAGATCGTGCGAGGTCCGGCCAGCGTTCTCTACGGCGCTGATGCCGTCACGGGAATCGTCCAGATCTTTACGCGCCGAGGATCTGATCAGGGTCGCGTCTCCCTCGCGGCGCGAGGAGGCACGTACCACTCGTTCGACCTCGACGGCGATGCTGCGGGCGCGGGCCCGTTAGGCGGATTCTCTCTTGGCGGTGGGCATCATTCTACCGATGGAATACTGGCGTTCAACAACCAGTATCGCAACGGAACGCTGAGCACCGCGCTCAATCTTGGTCAAGGTACGCGAGGAGATGCGAAAATCGCCGCGAGGTACACCGCAGCGGAATTCCACTACCCCACCGATTTCATGGGTCAACCGGTCGATACCAACTCGTATCGTACGCAGCACCGACTTACGGTGGGACTCGACGCTGGCAGCAATCTCAGCGCAAACATGCGGGCGCGGTTCCTGGCAGGAAACAACGACGTGTCGGATCTCACCGAAGACATCGCCATTCCGTTCGGATCATCTACACCGAAACATTCCGCGTTCCGATCTCGCGGCTATCGCCGAAACGTCGAAGGACGATTGGCTTTTTTCCTGCCAGCTGATGCAACAGTTACGGTTGGAGCGACGTACGAAAGGGAGCACGAAAGCAGCTCGAACAGTTCTGGTCCTGTCGGTGGCCTCACTACGCAAACCGATTCATTCGATGCTGCCCGCCACAACGTCGCCTATTATTCCGAACTCCTGGGCGATTTGGCCGATCATTTCTCCTACACAGTGAGCGGCCGCGTCGACGACAACTCTGACTACCGTCGGTTTGCCACCTACCGGCTCGGTGCGAATGCAACGGTAATCCCAACCTTAAGAATTCGGGCCTCGCTCAGCACTGCGTTCAACGCACCCGCGTTCAATCAGCTTCGTCCAACACTCTACACTGTGGGAAGTCCGGATCTTCGCCCGGAGAAGATTCGCTCTGCTGAAATCGGCCTGCTGACCAACTTCCGTCCAGATGTGGTCCACTTCAGCACGAGTTACTTCGCTCAGAGGTTTTCCGATCTGATTCAGTACGTGAACGGTGCTCCGCCAACGTTCAGGGGGAGCTTCGCCAATCTTACCGGCGCAACCTCAAACGGCTATGAAGCCGAGTTGCAGCTTACGCCAACGACAAATTGGCGGGGAAGCGCCAGCTACACGATCGTGAATCCGCGCGTTACCAGGATCGATCCCGGGTATCAAGGAGGCGATCGCGCAGGTGACGCCCTCATCCGTCGGCCAACTCATTCCGGAACTCTCGTGCTGTCGTACTCTCGTCCACGTGGTGCGAGTCTGGGCACTTTCATCAGTTACGTCGGTAAGCGGCCCGACCTTGACTTCGCTCAGTTCCCTTCGCAGCGCGTAACGCTGCCCGCGTACACGAAAGTTGACCTGTCGGCGGAATATCCATTGACTGGTCCGAACCGCGCGCAACTGTCCGTCAATGCACGGATCGAGAACCTGTTCAACCGGCGTTATGAAGAGGTTCTCAATTTCGCGTCACCGCGGCGAACCGTTCTCGTGGGAGGCCGAGCGTCAGCACTTTTCTGACGTCCGTAAGGCCATAGCCGCATGTTACATTCTCACTCATGTCTCTTCTCGTCACGGACGCGATCGTTCTGCACGCCTTCGACTACCTCGAGAGCTCGCGGATAATCCGCTTGCTCACTAGAGAGGCCGGTGTGCAATCAGCTTTGGCGAGAGGAGCCCGTAAGTCACGTGGTCGGTACGGAACCGCGCTGGATCTTTTTGCTGAGGGGTCAGCTCAGCTTTACGTCAAGCCCAATCGCGAGCTTCACAACCTCGCCGGTTTCGAGATCTCCCAAACGCGCAATGACCTCGCTGCAGATATTGGACGTTTCACCGCTGCCTCGACGATTGCCGAGCTCGCGCTTCGGTTTGCCGGGGAGGAAAGCAATCCACAACTATATGATACCGTGGCCGACGTGTTCGATCGCATCGCTCGCTCGGCACCGGAAAGCACAGTGCAAGATGGCCTGGCAGGATGCTGGAGAGTCGTCTCCGTTCTCGGGTTTACGCCGGAGCTGACGAGTTGCGCGCTCTGCCACACCCCGCTACGGGACGCCGACGACGCGACCTTTTCACACATATCCGGTGGAATCGTCTGTCCCCTTTGTAGCAAGCTTGCGCCGGGCGGACGAAAAATTCCCGCGACAGCGCGATCAGCCATTCGTCGTTGGCTCGAGGGTGAAGATTTCATTCACCTGACTGACGCAGAAGCCCGGTCGCATCAACGGCTCCTTCGTGAGTTCCTCGGCGCCCATCTCGCGGATGACCGTCCTCTCCGCGCATTCGCCGTCTGGGAGCACGAGCGCTGGAGCGCTGCGTGATCATCGGCACGGCGGGCCATATCGATCATGGCAAGACCGCTCTGGTCAAGGCCTTGACCGGCATCGATGCCGATCGCCTGCCCGAAGAGAAACGTCGGGGCATCACGATCGACCTCGGATTTGCACCGCTGTCACTCGAGGGAGTCGGCACCGTTGGAGTGGTGGACGTCCCCGGCCACGAAGACTTTGTCCGCAGCATGGTGGTTGGCGCCAGCGGAATCGATCTCGGTCTTCTCGTCATATCGGCAGACGAGGGAGTAATGCCGCAGACTCGCGAGCATTTGTTGATACTGGAGCTGCTAGGAATCCCGCGGGTCGTGGTCGCGCTGACCAAGAGCGATCTTGTCGACGCCGAATGGCTCGGTTTGATGCGAGCCGAGGTGGTTGGGCTCTTCGAGCAGTCCAAGCTGCCGATCCCACCAGTCGTGCCGTGCTCCAGCCGGACTAGCGCAGGCTTGTCCGAGTTGCGCGACGCGCTGAGTCAGAGCCTCGCGAGCAGTGAGCAGCGAGCGACCAACGACGTTTTCCGAATGCCGGTAGATCGCGCGTTCACTGTAAGAGGCACGGGCACCGTCGTGACGGGAACAGTCTGGAGTGGCGAGCTGCGCTCCGACGCGAGCGTTTTCGTTCTGCCTTCCGGAAAAACGGTAAGGGTGCGGCGAATCGAGCAGCACGGAAAGAGCATCGGCATCGCTCGCGCAGGCAGTCGAGCCGCGATCGCCCTCGCTAATCTCGATGTAAACGAGGTTTCGCGAGGCTCTGTCATCGTTGACGACGATCGTTGGCGCACGACCTCTCTCTTCGAGGCGGTTCTCAGGCTCGACCCGGCAATTGCTTCAACTCTCACTGCCCGCACGCGGTTGCGACTCCATGCCGGCGCGTCTGAAGTCGGTGCGCGAGTCACATCATCATCATACGAGCGGAACGCCCAAGAGTCCGGTGCACTCGTGCGCATTACGACGGATGCTCCTCTTGCCCTGCGCGGTGGCGACCGCTTCGTCGTGCGACTTCCGGCGCCGGTTCGAACGGTTGGCGGAGGCGTCGTGATCGACCCATACGCGCGTCGTCGTCCGCTGTTGCACCACCGAAGCGAAGAGCTTGAAGGTCTGTCCCGTTCGAGTGCCTCGCGCTTCGCATACATCCTCGACGAGATGGCTGAGCGCGGCGTCCCTGAGGCCGATGTCCCCGTTCGAGTTGGCTGCACGCCGAGTGAGGTCGCGGAGCTCGTCGAACGAAGCGGTGCTTACAGGGGGGCGCACAACCTTTTCGCACCTGTTGCTGTCGAACTGGTAATGGCAAGCGTCAGACGAATCGTCGCGGAGTACGAGATCAGGTCTCCGTTGACCCTGGGCGTCCCAGCGCAAACGCTCAGGGAAGGGCTCCGGGTCGACGACGAATTGGCCGACATCTCGATCCGTGAGATGGAACAGGCAGGCGAGATCGAATGCCGCGGTCCACTGATTCGGCGAGTGGGTTGGTCGCCATCGCCGAGCGCGCGAGATGTGGAAGCGACTAACCATCTGGCGCATGATATTTGCGCCGGTGAGCATGAGCCGCCCAGCGTCGGAGAGCTGGTTTCACGCTACGGTAGCTCAGTGCCTGGATTGCTTCGCTTTCTGGAGCGACAGGGGCGAATCGTGCAGGTGGAGACGGATCGCTATTACGACCGGAATACCCTCGAGGCGATGATTGCGCGGCTCAAGACAGAGCTGGTGCCGGGACGGGTGTACGTGCCTGCCCAGCTTAGAGATGTGCTCGGGTTCTCCAGAAAGTACTTGATCCCGTTTCTGGAGTTTTGTGATCGGAAGGGAATTACGGAACGACGCGGGGACGGAAGGGTTATACGTGAAGCAAGTGGCGTTCTGCTTGACACTTCCGAAGCTCATTCGTAAGTTCGCGCCAGGAGAACACATGTCCACTCTTGTAGGAGTTAGCGTCTAGAGACCCTCTTTCGTCAGCATTGGAGACAACATGAAGCACCTGTGGCGGGCGCTGTTTGTAGTGCTCGTGCTCGGCGCGTTCATGCCAAGTCGTTCGGCCGCTCAGGGCTCTTCACCCCAGACCGGCGGAGGACAGGGCGCCGGGTTGCAACTGGGGCAGAATTATCCGAACCCAGTCAATCAGGACACACGGATTCCGTTCGTCATCGGAGAGGCACAGGGATGCACGGATTCCGGACGTCAGCACCGCGTAAGTCTGCGGATTTACAACCTTCTGGCACAGCAAGTCGCTGTTCCGGTTTTGCAGGGCGGTGTCGGGAATGTTGCCGGCGGCGAGCCGCTGGAAAGTCTGCTGTTAACGTGCGGCCAGTACCTCGCGTACTGGGATGGGAAATACTCGCAGACTGGAGAAGATGTCGCCTCGGGGATCTACCTTTTTCGATTAGAGGTTGATGGAAAGGTCCTCGTCAAGAAAATGATCGTCAGAAAATAATTGTCTGACATCATGAGACGCGTCCTGGCAGAACCAGGGCGCGTCTTTTCTTTTCCGGCACCCGCAGTGTGCCAGGTTGGCGGGTTTTATGCGGCATCCCCGTTGCAACTCTGAGCGCTCTCACGGCGTTCACTTATTTGCCAGCGAATGATCAATCCCGATCGCCTTACAGTAAAAGCAACCGAAGCGCTGAACGAAGCAGTCGACCTGGCGCGACGTGCGGGAAACCCGCTCGTTTATGACCTGCATCTGCTCATGGCCCTGCTCACGCAGGACGAGGGCATCGTCGTTCCCATCCTGCAGAAGCTCGGCGTCAGCGTCGCACAACTGCGAGAAACAGTCGGACGCGAGATGGCGCGGTACCCTAAGCAGTCCAACGCGCAGCCCACTCTCTCGCGCGAGTTGAACCAGGTATTCGACAAAGCTGAAGGCGACGCACAAAAACTAGGGGACGAATTCGTTTCGACCGAGCACTTCCTTCTGGCCCTGTCTGACGTCAAGGGGACCGAGAGCAGGAACCTCCTGAACAACGTTGCAGCGACG
>DASWCI010000035.1:0-5754 GCA_036390195.1 Gemmatimonadaceae bacterium | reverse complement strand
GTTGACGGTGGATACGCCGAGTACACAGTTGTGCCCGCGGCATTCGCGCATGCCATTCCCGACGCGCTGACGGATGCTGAAGCAGCGCCGCTGCTCTGTGCCGGCGCCATCGGGTGGCGATCGTTGCGCCTTTCCGGTTTGTCGAACGGCGAGATACTGGGACTTACCGGCTTCGGTGCCTCGGCGCATCTCGTCTTGCAGCTGGCGCGACAGCGCTATCCGGCGTCAGCGATCTACGTCTTTGCGCGCAATCCCGAGGAGCGTGCCTTCGCATTAGAGCTCGGTGCGACATGGACGGGCGATACCGCCGATGCACCTCCTGAGCGGCTCGATGCCGTCATCGACACGACCCCAGCGTGGAAGCCGATGGTCGATGTTCTGCCGCATCTCGCGCCCGGCGGCCGGTTCATAATCAACGCCATTCGGAAATCTTCGACTGATCGGAATGAGCTGCTCCGCCTCGATTACGCAATGCATCTATGGATGGAGAAAACGATCAAGAGTGTCGCGAACGTCACGCGCGAGGATGTGAGGCAGACGCTTGCGGCCGCAGTCGAAATTGGTCTGCGTCCGACGGTGGACATGATCCCACTCGAGCGGGCAAACGAGGCGCTGGCGCGGCTCAGCGGTGCGAAACGACTGCGTGGCGCGATGGTACTGAACGTCGGTCTGTCGTAAAGGGGACCAAGGCAGAAAGCCTTCGCGACCAAGAGCCACAAAGTGCATGGCGTCGAAGGCAAGCTTAGCCCAAATGGCAGAAACAGGGAAAAGCCGACAAAGAATCAGCCATATGCTGACTGAGTCTCTCCGCGAAGATTCCAGATTGAGCGCCAAGGCGCACGCGCGCTTCGATCCACGAGCTGGTATTCATGCGGAGGTTTCAATGTATAGCACCATCATGGTCCCGACTGACGGATCGGGATTTGATCGCGAAGCGATCCGGGTCGCGCTCAGAATTGCGGAACGGAGCGAAGCGAAGATCAGGTTGGTACGGGTTCTCTCCACCGGATCACTTTTTGGCGTGGCAGCGGCCGCTGAAGGTACGTCAATGGCAGCCGATGTCGTGCGCAGCGAGCGGGACAAGGCCTTGAGCGAGCTTTATGCGCTGGCGGCCGAGTGCAGAAGCGTCGCCAAGGCTGACATCACCGTCGATTTACACGCTGGCCCCGTTGCCGATGTCCTCGGAGGCTACGCCCAACGCCACGACGTTGATCTGATAGTCATCAGCACTCATGCACGGAGTGGACTCTCGCGCCTCTCCCTCGGCAGCGTGACCGATTGGCTGATTCGCCACACCTCAGTCCCGGTGCTGGTGGTCAAGCCTGCGACAAGCTATCTGAATCCCCAGGCTGGAGAAGCCTTCACGCGTGTGATCGTGCCGCTCGACGGATCGACGTTGGCGGAGCAAATACTGCCGCGCATCCTGACGCTGGCGAAACTCGAAGATGCGGAGCTGATACTCCTGCATGTTCTGGCTGCACAGTCGCTCACGCAAAAGGAAATTGCCGATGTGAACTCCGCCCGGTGGGAAAAAGACATCTCGCTCGCGCAGGAGTATCTCATCCGGATAGCGCGCAAAGTGCGCCGGAACGGCATCCCTGTAAGGACCGACATCGTCATCAACGAGAACGTCGCCAACGCGATTAGCGACTTTGCCAGTCAGGAGAGGGCCGATTTGGTCGCGATCGCGACGCATGGCCGCGGTGGCGTAGCGCGAATGCTGCGTGGCAGCGTTGCTGACGCGGTAATGCGTTCGGGGAGAACGTCGATGCTCGTGTTCAAGCCGGCGAAAGTAGCCGAGAAGGAGGAAACGCCATCCGCGGACTGGGCGAGAGCGGAGTTGGTGCCGGCGTGATTGTCAGCTTGGACTAAGCTTTGCGCGCGCACGGAAATCAGCGTTTCCCCTACAGAGCGCGAGCGCCGCGCGCCGCTATTTTAACGGCTGTCGCAATTGCGTGGCAAGTCGTGTAGTCATCCTCCGACGCGGAAGTCTCCATGTGCACTCATCGGCTGCGCGGCAGTTTCACGACCAACCTGGTTTCCGCACTTCTCTCTCTGGTTCTGGTCTCGGGCGCTTCGCGCGCGCTCCCGATCGGTCCCCGAGCAACTCCGAAGGCGAACAACGCCGCGGGCCGGATCGATCTGATACTCGGCACTCCGCCCAATCACGCGGTCGCACCGGCGGCACTCTATACAGCTCTCGCGACATTGTACGTTCCGAGTTTTTCCCGGCAAACCGGATTGGCGTGCAGCGCCTGCCATTACCAGTTTCCGCAGCTCACCCCATTTGGGCGACTTTTCAAGCTCAATGGCTACACACTGACGTCGCTGTCGACGGTAGGCCAACCTGGCGACACCACCGGCCGCGAGTCTCTCAAGCTGGCTACGATTCCTCCGCTAGCAGTAATGGTCGTCACTGGGCTGACTCAAACTGCCAGCCCGCAACCCGGAACCCAAAATGGAACCGCGAGCTTCCCGCAGGAGCTCAGTCTTTTCCTGGCCGGCCAGATCACTCCGCATGTCGGGATATTCACGCAGTTCACCTATGCGGCGGCGGATGCTGCGATCGGCATCGATAACGTCGACTTGCGCTGGGCGCGGCACCTGAGCCTCGCGAATCGCGATATGCTATACGGTTTCACCCTGCACAACAATCCGACCGTTCAGGATGTGTGGAACACGGCCCCCGCGTGGAGCTTTCCGTTCATGAGCTCGGAGGCGGCCCCTAGTCCAGCCGCAGCTACGCTGATCGATGGCGGCCTCGGACAGCAGGTCGCTGGCCTCGGCGCTTACACGTTGTACAACAACACACTGTACACAGAACTCACCGCCTACCGATCCGCACCACAGGGCACGGCACAACCGTTGGACGCAACGGCGACCAACGTAACGAAGGGCGTCATCCCTTACTGGCGCGTCGCACTCGAGCACGCCTGGAGATCCACGTATGGCATGATCGGTACGTACGGTTTTGCTGCGCGCCTGTATCCTGAGGGCGTGAGCGGTCCCACGAACGACTACACGGACGCTGCGGTCGATGCCCAGATCGAGCATCGCTCCGGAATTGGCATGTGGATCGGGCGAGCAGCGTTCATTCACGAGCGCGAGACTCTTACCGCTTCCATCGCGGCGGGGCCGCCAGAGGCGTCAAATCTTCAGGAAACTCTCTCGACGCTGCGGACGAATCTCACATTCGAGCCTAACTTCCATTACGCATTCAGCCTGGGATACTTCCGGACGACAGGCACCACCGACCCAATCCTGTTTGCGCCGGGATCGGTAACAGGGAGCCGCACAGGCAGTCCCAACTCGCGAGGGGGTATTGGAGAGTTGGCCGTCAATCCGTGGCAGAATACGCGTTTGGCGCTGCAGTATATGTTCTATAACCTCTTCAACGGCTCATCGACCGACTACGACGCCTCAGGTCGCAAGGCCTCGGACAACAATACGCTCTTCCTCTATCTATGGCTCGCGTTCTGACCTCTTGGCGACTTTGATGGTGAGGCGTACCCGACGGCGGTACGAGGCAGAGTGAATCAAGCCCGTGTTCGCTTTGCGAAATGGGGGATGTTGCCACTGCGAATCGTGGTGGGACTCGTCTTCCTCATGCACGGCGGACAAAAGCTGTTTGTGTTCGGCCTCGCTGGAACGGCGGACATAATGGGTAAGCTTGGTCTTCCGCTGCCGGCGCTCTGCGCGGCAATCGTGATCACCGTCGAGCTGCTGGGGGGATTGGCAATTCTTCTCGGTATCTTCACGCGATTGGCGGGAGCGCTCCTCGCCTTCGAGATGGTGGTTGCGATCCTGGTCGCGCGTTGGCACGGGGGCTTCTTTGCGCCGTACGGCTATGAGTTCGAGCTCACGCTACTCGGCTCGTGTCTTACATTCGCGCTGATGGGACCGGGTCAAATGTCGCTCGAAGAAATTTGGCGACGCTCATCGCTGGTCTCAGGTCAGACCATCCCGGCCAACGGCGATTCCGCACGTTTGTGAGAGCGCTGCTGCTGGCCGTTGCGATGGTGATGTTTACAGGTGCGAGCTCGCTGGCACTGCATCACCAGGCTGGGGCCCAAGGTCCGACGCAACCCGACACGAGCGCGATCACGCCCGCGATGGTGGATCTCGGTCGGGCGATATTCCACGGTCAGGGTACGTGCTTCGCGTGCCACGGTCAAAAGCTCGAGGGCTCACAGATCGCTCCAACTCTGATGCCACACGCGTGGAGGGATGCCAAGAACGGGGAATTCGCGGCCATTTACTACGTGGCGACGCACGGCGTGCCGTCCACTCTGATGGTTGCATACCCAGGCGGAATTACACCCGCACAGGCAATGGCCGTGGCATCGTACGTCTGGTCCGCGAGCAGAGGTAAAGTGAAACCCTGAAGAAAGAAACGCTGCCAGCCTCCTGCAGCCCAGTAGCCCTGTTGAACAGGGAAAAGCCGACAAAAAATCAGCCATACTCCGACTGAGACCGTCCAGCGAGAGGTCGAAATTGAAGGCACGGAGGTGGACCCGCGCCTCGGATCGTGAGCGGGCAATAAGAGGAGGTCGTATGTACAGGAATATCATGGTCCCGACCGACGGTTCGGGGTTCGACCGCGAAGCAATTCTCGTCGCGCTCCGTGTCGCCGAGCGGTGCGGGGCTAAGGTCCGGCTTGTACGCGTTCTGGGTGCGGGTGCCTACTTTGGCATGGGAGCAGCCGCAGATGGCGTCATCGCTACACCAGAAACCTTGCGAGCTGAACATGACGCCGCTCTGAGCGAGCTCTACGCGCTGGCAGCGGAATGCCGAAACATCAGCAGCGCAGAAATCAGCTCGGATTTGGAGCAGGGCCCGATAGCCGATATTCTTGCCGGCTACGCGAAACGAAATGACGTTGATCTGATCGTCATCAGCAGCCACGGCCGGCGCGGGGTTGCCAGGCTCTCGTTGGGAAGCGTCACCGATTCCTTGATCAGAGGGACGACGATTCCGGTTCTTGTCGTCAAACCGAAGGCGAGCTACCTGACACCGGAGGCAACCAAGGAATTTCACCACATAGTTGTTCCGCTCGACGGTTCTTCGCTCGCCGAGCAGATGCTGACGCGTGTGGTTCCTCTCGCGAAGCTCGAGGATGCGGAAATCGCGCTGCTACACGTAGTCACGCCATCGGAAGGCGCTTTCGAGAATGGCGAAACGAGACTTCCCTGGTGGAAAAAGAAGGTTGCCGGAGCGCAGGCTTACCTCTCGCGACGGGCGAGCGAGATTCGACTGCAGGGGGTGGCTACGACGATCGAGGTAGTAGTGGGAGAAAAGATTGCCGAGGCGATCACCGATTACGCACGCAAAGAAAGGGCGGATCTGATCGCGATTGCAACCCACGGTCGCGGGGGGCTGGCGAGGGTCTTGCGCGGCAGCGTCGCGGATGGCGTGACCAAGTCGGCGATGAGCTCGATATTGGTGTTTCATCCCGACAAAGCGCTCGAAAGTCGCTCGAAGAAATCGGCTGAGAAATCGCGTGAACAGGTGACGGCGTTCGCGTAGTCGGAGAACGCCGAGCGAAGCGGCACCGCGTTTCGAAGTTTTGCGACTTTACCCAGCAAACGCCGCCGCAACATTTGTTCGGCAACTCTGGCCAGTTCCTTGCCCCTTTTGGCAGAGCTAGTCGCAAAACGCGGCTCATTCGATGAGGGCGCTAACCATGAAAACGAGATGCTGGATTGCGATGATACTCTTGCCGCTCGCCATGACGGCTACGGCGACCATCGCCGA
>DASWCI010000034.1:0-3781 GCA_036390195.1 Gemmatimonadaceae bacterium | reverse complement strand
TGACGACCAGGACACGCGATGTTCGGACAGTAAATTGCGGCTTCGTCCTCCTCGCGCGTTACAGGCGTCCCGCATACCGGACACTTCTTTGGCATCCGCCACGGCTTCTCACTTCCAGTGCGCTTATCTGGAATGGGCGCGATGATCTGCGGAATCACTTCGCCCGCGCGCTTCACCTGAACCCAGTCGCCAACGCGCAGGTCCTTCGCGATGACGAGATCCTCGTTGTGAAGTGTCGCGAGCTTGACTACGACGCCGCCGATTTCGACGGGCTCCAGCACCGCAAATGGATTCAACGCCCCCGTCCGGCCGACGTTCACTTCGATCGCCAACAGTTTCGTCTCAGCGATGTCCGGTGCGAATTTCCGCGCAGTCGCCCAGCGCGGCTCGCGTCCGCCAACGACTCCGAGCTCGTCCTGGAGGCGCAGTGAATCGACCTTCACCACTCCGCCGTCGATCGCGAAATTGAGCTCGCTGCGGATCTTGTGCTCGAGATCGTACGCCCACTTCTCGACCTCCGCGAGAGTCCTGGCGCGTATTCGATGTGGTGCGACCGGAACGCCCCACTGCTCTAGCGCGTCGAGGAGCTCAGTTTGGGTCTCGAACGGAAGGTCTTCGCCGTCTGGTGCCGCCACCGAATAGCCGAAAAACCTGAGCGGACGCGATGCGGTGATCGCTGGATCGAGCTGACGGAGACTTCCGGCAGCAGCGTTCCGTGGATTGGCGAAGACTGGATCACCCGCTCGCGCGCGAGCCTCGTTCATTTCCTCGAATCGATCGAACGGGAAATAGATCTCTCCCCGAACCTCGATGCGTCCCTTCGGCGCGCTCTCGTGCAGTCGCAGGGGGACATCTCGGACCGTCCTCAGGTTCACCGTCACGTCTTCGCCGATGATTCCGTTGCCGCGCGTCGCTCCCTTCACGAAGAGCTGATTCTCGTAAGTAAGAGCGACGGCAGTTCCGTCGATCTTGAGCTCCGCGGTATATCCCGACTTCGCGACATCGCCGCCCGCAAGTCGAACCAACCGCTCCTCCCACGCGCGTAGCTCCTCGTCGTCGAATGCGTTGCCGAGGGAAAGCATCGGCCGGATGTGCTCATGCTTGGCGAGCTGGCTCTGTGGCTCTGCCCCGACGCGCAACGTCGGCGAATCCGGTGTCAGGCACTCCGGAAAACTCCGCTCCAACTCCTGTAGCTCGCGAAAGAGCTGATCGTACTCCGCGTCCGACATCGTCGGACTATCTAGAACGTAGTACTCGTGAGATGCGCGGGTGAGGATCACGCGCAGCTCGGCGGCGCGACTATGGTGTTGAGGCCCGGCTTCCTTCGGAGGATGGGGATTTGGAGGGAGCGGGGGAAGATGCGCTGGCGATTGATCTTGGTGGGGAGCCTGGCGTGTTCGGCCCTTGTCCTCGTGTTGTTTTTCTGAGCGGCTGGTGGCCATCCGTCGAATTATTTCCTTTGCCCTGCATATGTGCGTTGAACTCAGCGCCGTCGAAGCGCACCACGCGGTTGCGCCCGGTCTCCTTCGCCACGTAGAGAGCGTCGTCCGACGCCTTCAATAGTGCTTCCTGGTCCTTCACGCGAGGGTGGGGCGAACCCGCGACGCCGCAGCTCATCGTGCGGCAAATTTCTCCGCCGGCGTATGTAAAAGTATGGTGCTCCACCTTCTCCCGCAGCCGCTCGGCGAATGTTACCGCGGCATCGAGCACCGTGCCGGGAAGAATGAGGAGGAATTCCTCTCCCCCGTAGCGACCAACGCGGTCGATCTCCCTCGCCTCCGCCTTGAGGAGCTGCGCGAACTCTTTGAGCACCGAGTCTCCCGCCTGGTGTCCATGATTGTCGTTCACGCTCTTGAACCAGTCTATGTCGCACATGACCAGCGCGATCGGTTCATGCAATCGAACCGAGTGCTGCCACATCTCGTTCAGACGCTCCTCGAGCGAGCGTCTGTTCTCCACCTGGGTGAGCCCGTCGGTGAGGGAGATCTGCCGCAGTCTATCGTTCAGCTCCGACAGCTCTTTTTCTCGTGCCGCCAGATCGGACTGGAGAGCCTTGATGCGGAGCAACGAGTTAACCCGTGCCTCGAGCTCGGCGAAATTGATCGGCTTGGTGATGTAGTCGTCGGCGCCGGCGTCGAGACCTTCGACCTTGTTCTCGGTCGAGTCGAGCGCCGTCTGCATGATCACGGGGATGAAGGGAAGATTTTTGTTGGTCTTCAATCTTCGGACGACTTCCATGCCGTCCATCTTCGGCATCATCACGTCGAGGAGGATGAGATCGGGGCAGACGTGCTCCACCTGCTCCAGCGCCGCCTGTCCGTCGTTGGCTCCATACACCTCGTAGCCGCGCGCCTCGAGTCGGGCGCGGAGGAGCTCGATGTTGTCCTCGTGATCGTCTACGACCAGGATCTTGTACTTCTCGTTACGCTCCATTGTTCTTGCCGAGGAATCTCTGCACCTCCGCGACTACGGCTCTCGGCTCACATGGCTTGGCGAGGTATCCGTCGCAGCCGACCTCCATCGCCTTCTCGCGATCGGAGGCGAGGGCGTGCGCAGTCAGCGCGATGATCGGAATTCCTTTCGTCGAGGGATCGTGCTTCAGAACCTGGGTTGCCTCCCAGCCGTCGATGATAGGGATGGATATATCCATCAGGATCAAGTCAGGCTTTTCTGACCGGGCCTTTGCGATTCCTTCCTCTCCATTCAGGGCTTCAGTGACCTCGTAGCCGAAGTGCTTCAAAATGGTGGAATAAACTATCCGGTTATCCTCGTTGTCCTCGACCAACAATACCATTTTACCTGAACTGCTCATTCAGTATCCTCGCACGGCTATTGCTGGGTGGGGATTTAGGGCAAATTTCTTACCATCCCCTGAGCTAGGCTCTATGTTCAACTCACCCAGCCCGCCCAGACCAGCGGCATCGATTCCCAAGGCTCCTCCTCCCGGATCGATTCCTCAGCCCAGACCGGATGGTCTTCCGCACGAGAGGGTTCCCGACTGGAATAATATCGGCCTGTTTACAGCGGGTGTTGCTGTCGGCGCGATTCTGGGAGCCGTCGTCGCACTTTTTCTCGCGCCGGCGGCCGGAGAGGTGACGCGGCACCGTATTGGACGTCGGGTACGCGGCATTCGCGGTGGAGATGATGTTTGGGACGAGCTGGCAGAGGAGCTCGAGCGCGCCGCAGCTGAGAGCGAGGAAGAGGCGGAAGAAGCTACGCTCGCCCCGTCGGCAACCTAGCCCGCCCGCAGTCCGGCGTCGGCCTCGCCTTTGTAATACCGGTCGTTGTAATCGCGGTTTGGCAGCTTCATGACCGCCTGCCACTCTTCACGCGCTTTCGCCTTCTCGCCAATGTCTCTGTAAACACCAGCGAGATCGACGTGGTGGACGATCCGGTCCGGCTCATTCGCAACGGATTCCTCCATGTAGCGCCTGGCCTCTGGCCAGCTCGCTGAGTTGAAGACTTTCCCGCCGAGGAGATTCTTGGCGAGCATGCGAGTGAACCCGTTCAGTCGCATGACTTCCGCGTTCCACATGCCCATGACGTGCAGACAGCCGGCATGCTTGGGATTGATCTTCAGGCACTCCAGCGCGTGCGCGCGAACATCTGTCGCGTACTTGATTCGCGCTCGCGGACCTTGGGACAACGCGTTTTTGCCAAGAGCGCGGGCGAGATTGAAGTGGCCTTCGGCGTCCCCAGGATTTGCTTCAACAGCGCGTCGCGCATATAGCTCGGCGTTCTTGAAATAATTGGCGCGCTTGTCGTCATCGCGCTCGAAAGA
>DASWCI010000033.1:0-6361 GCA_036390195.1 Gemmatimonadaceae bacterium | reverse complement strand
GCAGCAGCTTACGGAATCGCGGTCACGGGCACGATGGCAATCACGACGATCCTGTTTTACATCCTGGCGCGGACGCACTGGCAGTGGAGCATTTGGCGCGCTGGTGCTCTCAGCGCGTTTTTTCTGATCATCGATCTGGCTTTCTTCTCCGCCAACATGCTCAAGATCGTGGAAGGCGGCTGGGTACCGCTTGCGATTGCCCTTGGCATCTTCATTCTGATGACGACCTGGCAGCGGGGACGGATGATCGTGAAGAGCCTGCTGGTGGATGCTTCGATTCCTCTGGACACGCTGCTCAAGGATTTGGGCGACGAGAATCCGGACCGGCGTTTCAAACCGGTGCGTGTCCCGGGCACCGCTGTTTTTCTCACATCAGAATCGAAGGACGCACCACTGGTGTTGCTGCATCACCTCAAACACAACAAGGTGCTGCACGAGAATGTGATTCTGCTCTCGATCGTCGCCGCGCAGGTCCCCGAAGTTCCAATCACCGAGCGCGTGGAAGTGACGACCTTCCCGCACAACTTTGGGCGTATCAAGGCTAAGTACGGGTTCATGCAGACCCCGAACGTGCCCGAGATTCTCTCACTTGCGACGGAGCGCGGAATCATCGCGAAGCCCGCCGAGACAACCTTCTATCTCGGCCGCGAAAATCTGATTCCAACCGGGACGAAGCCGCTCGCGCGCTGGCGCAAGCGGCTTTTCATTTTCATGCAGCGTAATGCGCGGCCAGCCACCGAATTTTTTGGAATTCCCCCCAACCGAGTCGTCGAGCTTGGGGCGCAAATGGAGTTTTAGTTAGCGCTGCGGACTGCGGACCGTCCGCAATCCGCGCCGCAGCCGTTAGTTTCGCAGTCCGAAGTAGGTCTCCCAATCCGCAATTAGTCAGCAGTCCGCAATGCACTTGGTCCGCAGTCCGCAATCAGAACGCATCTCGGCGCTTGAGTCTCTCGATGTCTCGCCGATCTTTCTTGGTGGGCCGCCCTCGGTCATATCCGGACATCGCCTGCGCCGCTTTTACCTGCAACTGCATCGCTTCGCGCGATTTCCGTCCTTCTTCACTTTCTTCGTAGAGCCTCGCGGCGATCGATGCCGGCCCGCGATGCTCCGATACCGCACGGACCGTTACGATGTGGTAATAAGGGCCCAGTCGGATTCGGAGAGAGTCCCCAACCTGAAGCAGCTTCGCGCGTTTCGCCCTCTCGCCATTGACCTCGACTTTGCCTGTTTCGATCGCCGTCGCAGCGAGCGCTCGCGTTTTGAAGAAGCGCGCGGCCCACAACCATTTGTCCAGGCGCACCCTTACCAGCTCGTCTGAAGTCATTTTCGTTGCCCGTAACGAGGCTTCGGAGTCAGAAAGGTAAGGGAGATTCTTCCCTCCCAGGGAGCGTCCGTGGCTCAAGACGACTGGTCGGTACAACTGAAAAAAATCGAGCGGGAGTTCAACGGACTTCCGCCGGAACCTTCGCCCGCCTTCAAGAAGATGCAGAGCGAGGAGGAGCGGCGCGCGCAGGAGCGTGCGCAGCAGCGCGCGGCAATGATTGGCGCGGGTGCCCGATTGGTTCTCGTATTCGCACTCTATACCGCGCTTGCGATCTGGCCCTACGACAACCAGTGCGGATCGGGGCTGCTCGGATATCTCGCCGTCGAAACCGTCATCGTGGTGGGCGGCGTGTGGGTTGCGTTCACGACCTGGCGCTATCGGCTCCCCAAGATGCACACTCTATCGTTGTTCATCATCCTTGCCGGTCTAATTCTCATCGCGGCCGAGGTGCTGCCGCGCGTCGGCTATGCCGCCGTGGATCCGAAGCATCCCCCGCGCTTCTCGTGTCCGGATACGGAGAACGCGTTGCCCCGCACTACTGCCGTTGAGCAACGCGTTCAGTCTGCGACTCGTACGCTGGAAGCGCGCTGGCAGTCGCGTGCCGACGAGCTATCTAAGCAATTCCTTCCGCAGCGAGCTGCTTTAGCGCGCATTGAGCGCTCCGAATTGTTGTCGCCGCGATCTCCCTGATTGTATCTGCCGACACCGGCACTATCTCCATCTCGAAATCGAACGGCTCGTCATCCATTTCCAGAAGCAGCGGCTCGTCGAAATCGGAAATGTCGATAAGATCCGAAAACGCCGGGCCGTCGAAATCGGAGATATCGTGTGCGTCGAGGAACACGTCTCCGCCGTCGAGCGAAAGAATTGTCGACGGCCGCGCGGTTCTTATCTCACCTTCTGCACCGCCGTTGACTCTGTAAGTTCGCGGAGCGCGGACGCGTGCCGGACCGAGCGTTCTGACGCGAATAGGCGCCCGAAACTGAATCCTGTCCGGCAGATCATTCATGCGCTCACGCAGCAGGGGTTCGAGTTGCTCTCGCATCAGCGGGTGTATGCGGTCTCTCATCAACGGCTCCATGCGCTCGCGCATCATCGGCATCTCAGGTCCCAACATCATTGCACCAGGTCCGCCGAATTCCATCGTGCCGCCCATCCCCGGCATTCCAAAGCGAAAGCGATTTCCGAGACGCATCACGTCGCTAGCCTTCGCCGCCGTCACCTGCACATCCCGGAAACGTCCGCCCGAATACACACGCAGGGTTACTCGAGCACCCGGAGTGAGCTTCTGGACTTCGCGCGCCAGGCGGTGTGCTGCCAGTCCGTTGGTGTAGGAATCCTCTGTGTCGGCCGCTGATGTGCGCAGATCTACTCCGTTGATCGAGGCAATCCGATCACCTTCGATGATGCCGGCTGTTTCAGCTGGTCCTTTTGGCGTCACCGCCTCGACAAAAACGCCAAGTGTGTCGCGTCTGGTGCCAGTTGTCCGGAGCTCGAGCCCGAGCGCGGCACGCTTGGCCATTGCCGAATCCATCCTGTAGAACATTCGGTTGCGCAGACCGGAATCACCCGGCACGCCACGACGAAAGACTCGGCATTCCACCCGCCCATCCGGGAAATTGGTGCAGGCCGAGTCGGGTTTCGGAGCTGTGACCTGCGCGTTCAGCGTTGCCGCAACCGATGCAGCGACCGCGGAAAGCAGCATTAGCGACTTCATTTTATCTCCCTCGATGTTTCTCTGAGATAGGACATCGAGCTGCATTCAAGGGTTGCCCACGTGCAGCTCTGGAACCTGGACTGGTGGACCGGGCACAGCTCCATGCAAAAGCGAGCTATCGGAGTGATATTGAAGCATGACAACGATGTTGGAGCCGCCTGCTGCATCGCCGCCCCCCGAACGTCCCGAGATCGACGTTCACTCGTTCGAGCACCATTGGCAGGACGAAGCAGATGCGGCCTATCTATATCGAATTCTCGCCGCCGCAGAGCCGGACCCGAAGAAAAAAGACATCTACTCGCGATTGGCGGATGTTGAAGATCGCCATGTCGTAGTCTGGTCTGATCTTCTCGCCAAACATGGTCACCAGCCGGGGAAATTCCGTCCCAGCGGGCGCGCGCGCTTGCTCGCAACATTTGGGCGCTGGTTCGGCCCCGACTTTTTGCTGCCGATGTTGCTCGAGGAAGAGGGCCGTGAGGTCAAGGCGTATCTCGATATGCACCGGGAGACGCCGCGCGGATCACCAGGCGGCGCGGAAGCACTGATTCTTGCCCGCGAATCTGCCGATCACGCTACGACGTTGGGCGAGATCTCCGGCAAGGGAGCCGAGCCCTGGCACAAAACGGCGTCGGGCGGATTTCTCCGCAACGTCGTGTACGGATTCAATGACGGACTTACTGCCAACTTCGGCCTGGTGGCCGGAGTAATTGGCGCGTCGACGGTAAACCAGCATCAGGCGGTAGTCGTCGCGGGTCTGGCCGGTCTCATCGCCGACGCCCTCTCGATGGGCTCGAGTGGGTATCTCGCCAGCAAGAGCGAGCGAGAGGTTTATGAGTACGAGATATCGATGGAGAAAACCGAAGTCGATCTCATGCCAGAGATCGAACGAGACGAGCTGGCAGTGATCTATGAGGCAAAAGGGATGGATCGCGATTCTGCCCACTCGCTCGCAACGCAGATAATGGCGGATCCTCAGCGGATGCTCAGAGAGCAGGTGCAGGAGGAGCTCAAGATCGGCGAGTTCAGCATGTCACCCCTCAAAGAGGGATGGCTCACTGGCCTGGCCACTGCGTTCGGTGCGGCAATTCCCGTATTTCCCTTCCTCATCTGGCATGGAACGACCGCAATCGTGATCTCGTTCGCGATCGCGATGCTGTCGCACTTCGTGGTCGGTGCGGCGAGATCTGTCTTCACCGGCCGTGGAGTTTTCCGCTCTGGATTCGACATGTTCGTCGTCGGAATCGGAGTGGCGGTGGTCGCATATTTCGTCGGAGGGTGGGTGGGCCGGCTGATCTAGCTCAGCGGAGCTGGCCAGGCCGGATAGTTGACTCGTCCACCAAATCGGACCCAGCGAAAAAAAAAATTCTTGACGGGCGGGAGTACTATCATATGTTTGCATCCGCTTCCGCGCCGTCTCTTCATCGAAACGACACCCGCGTGCAGCCATTGCCCCGGGTTCTTTCATAAATAGCCTCACCTCAAGCTGCGCCATCGGCTCCAGCCGATGATTACGCCGGTATTCCGGCATTCCTGTTTTTCGGGGGAGTTCATGAAGAGATTGGTGTCACTCGCGGTGGCGGCGCTTGCCTTCACCGCCTGCCAGGACGCATCTGGTCCCGCGGCCAGCGCGCGTCCAGCCGCGCCAGCAGTCGTCGCGAACGCCAGGAGCGTTCCCATTCCCGGCGACTATATCGTTACTCTTCGCGATGATGTCACCGACGTCGCCCGAGTAGCGCAGTCGATTGCCGGGCTGCACAAAGGCACGCTCAAGCATCTCTATCGGTCCGCCCTCAAGGGCTTCGCCGTGCAGAACATCTCCGAGGCCGCAGCCGCAGCAATCGCGAATGATCCTCGGGTGCAGAGGGTCGAAGCCGATCAGGTGATGACGGCAATCGCGACTCAATCCCCCGCGACCTGGGGAATCGATCGCATCGATCAGAACGCCCTCCCGCTCGATGGCAGCTACACCTACAACTACGACGGCAGCAACGTCACCGTCTACATCATCGACACGGGCATCAATTTCAGTCACGTCGACTTCGGCGGACGCGCCAGCCCAGGCGTCGATGAGGTTACTCTGGGCGGGAGTGCCGCCGACTGCAACGGTCACGGCACCCATGTCTCGGGCACCGTCGGAGGCGCGATTTACGGTGTCGCGAAGAACGTAAACCTCGTCGCCGTGCGCGTATTGAACTGTCAGGGGTCGGGCACGACTTCCGGCGTGGTCGCGGGAATCGATTGGGTGACCGCCAACCGAGTTCTTCCGGCAGCGGCAAACATGAGCCTGGGCGGAGGATTTTCCACCACTCTCAACCAGGCAGTCGCGAGCGCTGTCGCTTCGGGCGTCACCTTCGCTGTCGCCGCTGGAAACAGTACCGCCAATGCCTGCAACAGCTCACCGTCCAGTGAGCCGTCCGCGATCACTGTCGGCGCGACAGACATCAACGACGGCTTTGCGTACTTCTCGAATTTCGGAAGCTGCGTGGACATCAATGCGCCAGGCGTCAACATCACGTCCGACTGGTACAGCTCGAACACCGCGACGAACACCATCAGCGGCACGTCGATGGCAACACCGCACGTGACTGGCGCAGCGGCGCTATACCTGTCGGCGAATCCCTCTGCCACTCCCGCGGACGTCGTCTCGGCGCTCACCACGAATGCGACGTCAGGCGCGATCAGCTCGGTTCCTGCCGGCACGGTGAATCTGCTGCTCTACACCGCGTTCATTGGAGGTGGTGCCCCACCGCCGCCACCGCCGCCGCCACCGCCACCGCCGCCGCCACCGCCACCGCCGCCACCCGCCGCATCGCCGATGATGACGTCGCTCGATCCTTCGATGAGCTTGCCCTGGCCGCCGCAATGCTTTGTCGCATCGTTCATGCGAAAGGCGGCCTTGCCGTTGATGAACACCGTCGGTGCGCCTGCTTGCGCCTTCCACATGTTCGGGCCGCAGCACACCGCGTGAATGCCGATGTCGTCGACGCGCAGCGCCGGTCGGCCGTTGACGATCACGTTGGCGGAGCCTTGGATCGCCGGGCCGGCTGCTGCCCCGAGCTCCTACTTGACGCGCACCATCACATCGCGCGCGTCCGCCACCGCCGCATCGACGGTGTTGTAGGTCTTCATCGAGGTCTTCGAGGCGGCGCGCAGCGCCAGCGCCACCGTCGCCGCCACCAGGCGCAGCATCGTGTTCGTGGTGATGATGCCGATGTGCGCCGTGCCCTTGAGCATGCTGCGATCGGACAGCTTACGCAGCTCGGGATCGTAGCCGTTGAAGCCGGGACTCACCTCGTAGAGGACGGCCTTCTTGTCGAGCC
>DASWCI010000032.1:0-2267 GCA_036390195.1 Gemmatimonadaceae bacterium | reverse complement strand
ATCTTCGAGTCGCGAAGAATTTGCTCGATCAGCGCTCGCGCGTCATCCGATTTGCCCAGCCCGGGTCCGATCACCGCGGCATTGGCCCAGTTGGAGATCTCGGCGTTTATCTGATTTTCGTTCGACGGCCATTCGGAGATTAGCGCCGACGGTACAGCGGTAAGGACTGCGCTCACGTTTTCCGGTGCGACGAGAAGACGTACCATGCCAATCCCGCTTCGCAGCGCTGCACGCGCAGCGAGCACGACAGCGCCAGGCATGCCCTTCCCCGCTCCTACCATCGCGAGATGCTTTCGAACGCCTTTGTGCGCGTCGAAGCGAATCGATGGAATTCGCGCGCGGACCCATTCGCCGTCGACGAGCATCGGCAACGGTTGCCCACTCGCTCCGGGGTTTTTTGCGGTTGGGGACATGTCGAGTCCAATATCCAAGACGACGATCTCACCGCAGCAATCTCTCGCCAGCACCGTTCCTCGCTTCAAGTCGCCGAGGCTAAGAGTGATGTCGGCAATCACACACGCGGAGTGCTGCCCAGTTGTAGCATCGAGCCCGCTCGGTACGTCGAGCGAGGCGACGCGTGCCCCGCGCCCGTGTAGCTCGTTGATAGTTGCGATCGCTTCTCCAATCTTCCCGCGCGGCTCTCCCTCGAAGCCGGTACCGAGGAGGGCATCCACGACGATCGTCGCGTTGTCATCCACAGACTCGGCTAGCTTCACCAAAGGCATCGCCGCTTCTCTCTCGGCAACCGCGTCGGGCGACTTTCCCGCCGTCGGTCTAGCAACTTCGACGACGGTGACATCGACGCCGGTGTCGGCCAGAGTCCGCGCTACAACCCAACCGTCGCCGCCGTTATTGCCCGGACCTGTAAAGACGACCGCACCGTCCCTGAGTCTGTCCGTGTACCGTCGCGATATCTCTAGCGCGGCCGCGGTGCCTGCGCGCTCCATCAAATGGCGCGAAGGAGTTCCGCTTTCAATGGCTGCCCGATCGCGCTCCGCTGATTCCCTGGCGCTGACCACCCAGACGGGCATTGGTCTGAAGTTGGGAGTCTACGCCTGTTGCGCGCAGTTCCAGGGGTAATCGCGCTCGAATGCCAGGTCGAAGTCGAATACGTCCACGAACTCGTCGCGGGTGTCCTGAGGCTGGCTGAGAAGGAATCCCAGGTCGACGAGCGTGAACACGATGTCGCCGATATCGGCGGTGGAAGAGATTCCCCAGTGCTCGAGCACCACGCGAGCCATCACTCCGTACCGCTCGAGCGCGAGGTGCCGGCATGAATGCGCCAGTTCGATTCCGGTGATGTGGCGCCGGGCAGTAAGCTGCGCCTGACACATCTCCAGCGCCGAGAGGACAAACAGGTACGCCTGCTCGTCGAACCGCGGCTCGCGGATGCGAATCCGGTCCATGATGCCTTCGCGAAAAGCCAGCTCAGCCATTTGTTACTTTTTTTCCGCCATTGACGGGAAGGATTTGTAGAGTGGAAAGCGATTCGTCAAGTCGAGCACTTCCTCTTTGACGGACGACGCAACCGCCGCGTCACCAGCATTAGTGATAACCTGGTCGATGAGCGCCGCTATTCGCTCCATTTCCGGCTCTCTCATCCCTCGGGTGGTGATCGCCGGTGTTCCGATGCGGATTCCGCTCGTGACGAAAGGAGACTGGGTCTCCTTCGGCACGGTGTTTTTGTTAACGGTGATGCCAGCTGCATCGAGAGCTTTCTCAGCGACCTTTCCGGTGATGTTTTTGTTCCTTAGATCGACGAGCATAAGGTGGGTGTCGGTGCCGCCGGAGACGACGTCGAAACCGTGATCTATCAGCGCATTCGCGAGCGTCTGAGCGTTTCGTACGATTTGACCGCAGTACTCCTTGAACGAAGGCTCCAACGCTTCCTGGAACGCCACGGCTTTGGCCGCAATGATGTGCTCGAGCGGACCGCCCTGCGTGCCGGGGAACATGGCTTTGTCAATCGTTTTCGCGTGCTCCTCCTTGCAGAGGATCAACCCGCCGCGCGGGCCGCGCAGAGTCTTGTGGGTCGTGCTCGTCACTGCATCGGCGTGCGGAATGGGTGACGGATGATATCCAGTCGCGACCAGCCCGGCGAAGTGCGCCATGTCGACGACGAATTTCGCTCCAATCTCGCGCGCAACCTCCGCGAACGGCTCGAATTCGATGATTCGCGCGTAGGCGCTGGCGCCGGCGATGATCATCTTGGGCTTCTGCTCCCTGGCGATTTGCTGCATGCGCGCGTAGTCGATGCGCCCATCGTC
>DASWCI010000031.1:0-1681 GCA_036390195.1 Gemmatimonadaceae bacterium | reverse complement strand
CCGACAGGGGCCACCAGGTTTCCTGATGGCCCCTGTCGGGGAAGTGAACGACGTGCCAACCTGTTGGAGCACCGGCCGGGAAATCGTTGCTGACCTGCCCCGATGTTGGCCGTTCATCGGCGGAGGACGCCCATTGGCCGCATTCTCGGCGCAGTCCGTCGATCAGCCCTTGCGGGCTTCGTCGAGCCCTGCTTGCTTGAGACCGAAACACCAGTTCGATGCCGAGGAACCGAACGAACGTGCGTGACGTCAGCCCCTCGTCTGTCGAGTTGTGCTGGATAGCGCTCGCGCGGCCCGATACGTTGGCGTTCGTCCGTCGGGTCGCGATCTCGGCCGAACCACATGTTGCCGACTGTGCTGGGCTGCTCGGTGGGGATCGGCGCCCACATGCTCATCCGCTTTTCAAAGCCTAAGGGGAGGTCACGGAATGGCCGCAGGGGAAGACGCTCAGGTCTCCGAGGCGCAGATCGCTGCTCACTGGCGGGAGGAGGAAAAGTACTCCCCTCCGGCAACCTTCATCGCCCAGGCGAATGGCGCCGACCCGGCTCTCTTCGAACGGTTCAGCGAGGAGCATTTTCCTGAGTGCTTCAAGGAATACGCTGATCTGCTCACCTGGGACCACTACTGGCACACGACCCTCGACACCAGTAACCCACCTTTCTGGAAATGGTTTGTTGGCGGCAAGCTGAACGCCTGCTTCAACTGCGTCGACCGTCATCTCGCCAAATACCGCAACAAGGCCGCATTCATCTGGGTTCCCGAACCCGAGGACCAGGTGACGCAGTCCATCACCTATCACGAGCTCTACAGCAGGGTCAACGAGATGGCCGCGCTGCTGCGTGACTACTGCGGCTTGAAGACCGGTGACCGTGTGACCCTGCACCTGCCAATGGTCCCCGACCTGCCGGTCACGATGCTGGCCTGTGCGCGGCTGGGCGTCATTCACTCCGAGGTTTTTGGCGGGTTCAGTGGGGCGGCGTGCGGCGACCGCATCGCCGACTCGCAGAGCGAAGTCCTGATCACGATGGACGCCTACTATCGCAACGGCGAACTGCTCGACCACAAGGCCAAGGCCGACGAGGCCGTGGAGGTGGCGGGGAAGCAGGGACAGAAGGTCAAGAAGGTGCTGATCTGGCGGCGCCACCAGGGCCAGTACTCGGCCAAGACGCCAATGGTCAAGGGCCGCGACTTCATCGTCAACGACCTCCTGTCCGAGTACAGGGGCAAGAGGGTAGACCCAGTGTCGATGCCCGCCGAGGCGCCGCTGTTCCTCATGTACACAAGCGGCACCACGGCGCGACCAAAGGGCTGCCAGCACAGCACCGGGGGCTACCTCTCATACGTGGCGGGGACCTCGAAGTACTACCAGGACATCCATCCGGAGGACACCTACTGGTGCTTTGCCGACATCGGCTGGATCACTGGCCACTCGTACATCGTTTACGGTCCGCTGGCTCTCGCCGCGACGAGCGTGATGTACGAAGGCGTGCCGACGTATCCAGACCCCGGCCGGCCGTGGCGTATCGCCGAGCGGTTGGGCGTCAACATCTTCCACACGGCGCCGACGACGATCCGCATGCTGCGCAAGGTCGGGCCCGACGAGCCCAAGAAGTACAACTACCACTTCAAGCACATGACCACGGTGGGCGAGCCGATCGAGCCCGAGGTGTGGCGCTGGTAC
>DASWCI010000030.1:0-3029 GCA_036390195.1 Gemmatimonadaceae bacterium | reverse complement strand
TCGACCTCGAGCCCGGTAACTACGTCCTCATCTGCAACCAGCCCGCGCACTACCTGCTCGGGATGCACATCGCCTTCGTCGTCAAGTAGCCCGAACCTCTGACCTGAGAGCCCGCCGGGCGAGAGCTCGGCGGGCTTTTCGTGCCGCCGGAGGCATGGGAATGTTTGGGCCATGCCGGACGGCCTTCAAAAGAGGCCCGAACGGTCCTAGCCCATCGCCTCTACCGGGGCCAGATTCAGCGCAGGAGGTGTCGCAATGAGCGTTTCAGCCTCCACGCTAGGCGTCCAAACGGGCAGATCCCGCGTCCAGTCCCACCTGACGGCGCCGGTTCTCATCCTCCTGGCCATCGGTCTTCTCGCCGTCGCGCTCGCGTTCGCGGTGAGTCTCCCGGTGCCGAACGCAGTCGGCGTCGCGTCCGATCTCCGCATCACCGCCGACCTCGTCGACCGCCACGCCGACGCGATGACCGCAGACGCGAACCAGCTCGCCGTCCCGGCGCGCGCCACGACAGGCGCCAACCGCGACCTCTGGATCGCGACCGCGCAGCACATGGCCTCCGATGCAGCGAGCCTGCAGGCGATGGCGCAACGCCTCCGCGCCAGCGCAGCGATCCTCGGTGACGAACCGACATACCGCGCGAACGCGAACCCGGTATCGCTGAGCGCGCAGGCATCACTCCTGCGAGCCGACGGCCAGGCCGCCGTCGATCATGGCCGCCTGATGGTCGACCAGGCCGCGTTCATGACGGTCATCGCAGCGAAGCCGGGTAGCACGATCACCACGCAGGACGCCGCATTGATGGCATCCGACGCGACCCGCATCCTCGACGCGGGACAGCGCACGCTCGCCCTCACGGCACGTCTCGAGACCGGAGCGGATCAGCTTCGTCGGGGCTTGGGCCGATAGACGCGAGACGAGCACGTCTGTCTTTCCGAGCGCCGCCTCGACGGTAGCTGATCGGGAGTCAGCCGCGCCTTGCGGCTGGTGAGAGTCCATGGGGTACTCGAGACGGGGGTGTTGTCGACCTCTGGCCTAGCTCAAGCCTTCTAGGACAGCTTCGGGCCTCGGGTTGGGGAGTTCGAATCCGATCCGGTAGACCGTATCGGACGCTAATCGAACTCGCTCCCGGAGCGCAAACCAGCCTTGCGTGACCTGTTGATCGCGTCCTATCGCGAACTTGGCATCCAGATAGCGGAGCTTCTCGACCGTTCACCTGGTGAGCCGCGGTAGCGATCTCTTCTATTGATGATCCGTTTCCGTCGCGGAGTCAACAATCAAGCGGACTCCTCCAGTCGGGCGCGTCACCGCAACTAGCCAGTAGCGATCAAAGGCTTCCCCATTCACTTGGGTTTACGACACGAAACGTCCAGCTGCATCGCGCACCAAGACAGCAACAGAGGAGCGCCAGCACGCAGACGTCATCGGGATCGTCTGCGATGTCGGTGTCGAGATGAATGAACATGCGCCCCACGGTCACATCCCCCCGCCCCGCGCGAATGTGAACGTCCGATCAATCACCCGCGCGAGATGGTCCCAACGCTCGGGCCCCTTCCCGCCGTCGTAGGCCATGCTCTCGACGCCGATGTTTACGGCGTAGCAGCGCACACGCTCTTCCAAATGAGGAACAGCGAGCCCGATCGCGGCGTAGTGCTGGGCGGCCTTCCCAACAAAGTCAGTGTTCGACCAAGCTGGGAACCAAGGTGCCCAGAAGGCGAGAGACGCAATGTCGTAAAGGAAGTCGCCAAACCTCGAGGCGCCCCAATCGATTACGGCCGTGATCTGATCACCTTCAACAAAGACGTTGCGGTTCATCAGGTCGTTGTGTATGGGGTGGCGTGCCTCGGGACAGACCTTGACCATCTCGCGCATTAGCTCGTATGCCTCATTGAACGGCGCGATTCCCGTCGGTGAGCTCTCCAGCCCCGCGCGCCAGTTCGGAAGGCGTCCCGGTGGGACCGACTCGCCGACCGTTAGCAGCGCTTCGCGCCACGTTGGGTAGAACCCTCCCCCGTCGACGGTCCAAAGGCCGAACCCTTTCGCGGAAGACAGGTCGACTTCTCGCGCGGCGTCGAGTGCGGCAAAGATGCTCGGCAGCACCGCGCTTGTGTGGCTATTAGTGACTGTTTCAAGAAAGTCTCCCCGCACCCTGAGTGTTACCGCATATGCGACACCGATCGCCTCGCCGATTTCCATAACTGGCGGGATCGGTAGCTTCTTGCTGCTCCAATTCGCAGCGGCGCGATCCTTTTCGAAGTCATCGCGATAAAGACTGAAGCGGACAACGAGCTCTTCCCTGTGTCGACGAATCGCGTAGGCCCGCGACCACTCACCCGGCCGTATCGTCTCAATGCTGTCTGGGGCGGCTTTGAGTCGCTCTACTAGGAACCTCTTGAATTCTGCGTTTTGTATCTGTTTCATCGTTCGCTTTCGTTTGTTGCCCCGGCGACAGCGCCTCAATGCTTGGTTGGTGGGCGGTGCAGTCAAAATAGTGGCTGGCTAGTGAATGATCGCGGGCCAGCCTAGTACTCCTCTGGGAGCAGAAGTGTCGTCACCGAGCGATCGGCTTCCGTGATGATCCAGAGCCTCTTGCCAGTCTTCAGCCGATAAGCCGAGACCACACGAAGGCCTTCGCGAAGCTAGAGTTCGTTCTCCTTGCGGTCCTCGTCATCGAGCTCCTTTTGTGCGGGAGTTCGAATAAGAGAGAACTGGTAGACCATACCGGACAGTTTTCGAACCGACCAAGAGCCGAAAAGCGCCAGAGAACACGCTCGACGAGCTTCTCATCGAACACTATGACGAGCTCGAGGAGCTTCTCGGCGAATGTTGCGGACGGATCTCCTGATCGAGTCAGCGCCGCGCGATCAGTGACCTCCGAGGCCGGGGATCTGCTGGGTGATCCCGTGGATCACGATTGGAACTCGACTGGGATACCGAAAGTCGGTGCGCGCGCCCGCGGAGACCGGTAGTGCGAAGAGGGGGGAATGGGGCCCTCGCCAAACCCTTTCACGAGGATCGCCCTCTTGTACACG
>DASWCI010000029.1:0-6917 GCA_036390195.1 Gemmatimonadaceae bacterium | reverse complement strand
CAGGCGCGAGGTTAGAGGTGAGAACGTCGGGACGTTCCTGTCGGTCGACGGCACAAGCAGTTGCTTGCACCCAGAATGCCGCCGGTGAAGTCCCGACGTAGTGACCTAACGCCTCGCGCCTTGAGGCTGACGCCTCCCGCCCGTTCAGTTGCAGTTTTCAGGCGAAAGTTTGTAGTGGCCAGCAGACTCCTCCGATCTATGAAGTTGACGAAATTCGTGGTCTGCCTGGGATTCTTTGCCCTCCTCTGCTGCTCGGGCGACGAGAATCCGACGCCGGTTCCGCCAGGCTCTCCTCCACAGGAGATTGCGCTCGCCGGCGCGTCAGTGATGATCGGCGCGGGCGACATCGCCGTCTGTGGCACGAACGGAGACGAGGCAACGGGTGCAATAGTCGACAGCGTCGTGAGAGCAGATAGCGTTGCCAGGGTGACGACCGTCGTCTTCACAATCGGTGACAACGCCTACCCGTCGGGCTCTGGGGGAGTCGACAAGGATTTCCAACGCTGTTTTGCCGGCTCGTGGGGAAAGGACCGCATCATGAAGCTGATTCGACCCTCGCCGGGGAATCACGACTACGACAGCGGAAGCCTGGCGGCGTATTTCGCATTTTTCGGGGATCGCGCAGGACCGTCGGGAAAAGGCTACTACAGCTACGACGTCGGCGGATGGCACGTGATCGCGCTCAACAGCGAGGTCTATTTTGAGTCGAACGATCCTTCGGAAGCAAAAGCCCAGGAAGACTGGTTGCGAAAAGATCTCGGGGAACACCGCTCACTCTGCGCGCTTGCCTATTTTCACCGGCAACTCTTCAGCTCCGGCACCTACGGCCCTGCAACTGAAGTGCAGGGGCTTTGGCGAATACTCTTCGACGGCGGCGTCGATTTGGTCCTCAACGGACACGAGCACGACTACGAGCGGTTTCTCCCGCAAACACCATTGGGCGTCGCGGACTCCCTAAATGGAGTCGAAGAGATCATCGCTGGTACTGGCGGAGGAGTCCTGCGCATGGTGCGATATCCGGTCGCCCGAAACTCAGCGGCACAGATTCACGGACGCTTCGGAGTCCTGAAGCTGATACTCGGCGCCGGTGAGTATACTCACGCATTCATCGACACGAACGGCAGAGTTTGGGATCCCAGCGGACGAAAATGTCACTGAAAAAAAGAGTTTCCCTTGGCGCCGGTAATGCGTAAACTTTTAGACATGGCTACATCCGCCAAACCGCATCTCACTCTGAGCCCGAGCGCTCCTACGCAAAGGAGCGACTCGGACATCCGCATCTCCGCAATCGACATCGGATCGAATTCGATTCGACAGACGATCGCGGACGTGTCGCCTACCGGATCGATCCGCGTCGTCGACGAAATGAAGGCCGCGCCGAGATTGGGCGCCGGTCTTCGTGAGAGTGGAGTGCTGAGTGAGATAGCAATTCAGAATGCCCTCAGCACGCTGAGCAGAATGGCGACGCTGGCCAGCCAGCTCGGTGTGAAACACACTGAGGTCGTGGCCACGAGCGCAGTGCGCGACGCCGAGAACAGCGAAGTACTCCTGCGGCGGGTGCGGGCTGAAACGGGCCTTAAAGTGAGAATTCTTCACGGCGAGGATGAAGCCCGACTCAGTTTCCGAAGCGCGCTGGCGCATTTTGATCTCGGAGCCGGACGCGCCGTGGTGATGGATATCGGAGGCGGCTCACTCGAGCTCGCGCTGAGCGACGACGGTCTTGTCGAACGCCTCATTTCGCTGCCCTTCGGCGCCATCCACATGTCCGAGCGGTATCTCGGCGACGACATGAAAAAGAAAGGGATGCGAAAGCTGAGAAAGCACGTTCGTCAGGAGCTGAAGCGGCGGCTTGCAGCGCGTCACTGGAACACACCGCGTATTTATTGCTCGGGTGGAACGTTCACCAGTCTCGCATCGATGTATCTGGCGCGCATTGGGATGGAAGCGGCGAAGACCGTGCACGGGACAGTCATACCGCGCGTCGAGCTGGAGCACATCGTCGATACACTCAACAATATGTCCGTCGCCGAACGACAAACTGTGCCTGGCTTGAGCGCGGCACGAAGTGATATCATCGTCGGCGGACTCGCCGTGGCGGCAGAGGTTGCCGCGCGGGTGGAGGCAAAGGAGCTGGTGGTTTCAGCCTACGGAATTCGGGAAGGCATTCTGCTCGAAAGCGCGCACGTTGCGCCATCGCCCGCCGATCCCGGTGAGGCACGTGAACGCTCGGTGCTTCAAATGGCGGAGCGCACGCACTACGAAGCACCACACTCGAAGCACGTCCAGAAGCTGTCACTTCAGCTCTTCGACTCGATCGGTGAGCGCCTGGGCTGCATACCCGACGATCGAAAGCTGCTGTCAGACGCTGCCCTTCTCCACGACATCGGCTATCACATCAGCTACGACAAGCACAACAAGCACTCGTACCATCTCATCGAGCACGCCGAGCTGCTTGGAATGACTCCAGTGGAGCAAATCATCGTCGCGAATGTCGCACGCTATCATCGCGGCACCGAGCCGAAAAAAAAGCACCGCAATTATGGTGGTCTCGAACGGTCAGTGAGACAGACCATCAAGAGACTGTCCGCAATTCTCCGGGTAGCGGACGGGTTCGACCGAGGTCACGCAAGCGCCGTCGCGGAGATAAGAGTTCGCTGGATTGAACGCGCGTTGAGACTGACCGCCGTACCCGCTCGCCACGGTGCGAATCTGCGGCTCGATCTATGGGGCGCTAGCCGAAAGTCCAAGCTGCTTTCCGAGCTGGCCGGCGTTCCCGTCGAAATCGTAGCGCCCGACGGATCCGTGGCGACCTACGACGACGAGGTAGGCGCAGCCGACTGAGTTTCAGTCTGATGCACGGAAGTCGAGGCGGCCGATGGATTTTCGCCGTCGCGACGGGGTAAAGGAAGTGAGAGAACTCCCCAGGAGTTTTGCAGTAGGCGCTCGTGCGTCGACACTACCGGATCTATGCCGGGTTTTCTCTGAACGTAACTGCCGTCGCTATTTAAATCCCACGCCTGCCGGTTGTCGCCAAGACACGTCTCCAGCAGCGCACAGACGCGAGGATGGAGGTGTCGATCCTCAATCGGAGTCACAACCTCGACGCGTCGATCGAAGTTGCGGGGCATCCAGTCGGCTGATCCAAAATACAATTCCTCGTTGCCGTCGTTGGCGAAATAGAAGATGCGTGAATGCTCGAGAAAGCGGCCGATGATGCTGATGACTCGGATACGATCGCTGATGCCAGGTATTCCTGGTCTAAGGCAGCAGATACCGCGCACGATGAGGTCGATGTCGACTCCAGCCTGCGAGGCGTCGTAGAGGTGCTGGATGATGTCTGCATCGACCAGCGCATTCATTTTGGCGATAATGCGCGCGCGCTTCCCCGCTTTGGCCAGCTGCGCTTCTCTGTCCACCATCTCGGTGAATCGCGTGCGCATGTTGCGCGGCGCTACCAGCAGGTTCCTGAACAGATTCTGCCGCGAGAAGCCGGTCAGCGAATTGAAGAGATCAGTGATATCGGCGCCGATCGAGGCATTGGCGGTGAGCAAACCGAGATCGGTATAAACCCGGGCCGTTTGCGAGTTGTAGTTGCCTGAGCCAATGTGCGCGTAACTCCGAACGCCGTCGGCTTCTCTGCGCACCACCAGCGCTGTCTTCGTGTGGATCTTGAGACCGGGAAGCCCGTAAGCGACGTTCACTCCGAATCCTTCCAGAGCGCGTGCCCAGGCAATGTTGTTCACTTCGTCGAAGCGCGCCTGCAGCTCGATCAAAACAGCAACCTGCTTTCCGCTCTGAGCGGCCTCCGTCAGTGCTCGCACGATCTCGGTGTCGCCGGAGGTCCGATACAGCGTCATCTTGATCGCGAGCACGTTCGGGTCTCGCGCGGCTAATGTCAGGAAGTGCTCGATAGAAGCGGAGAAAGAATCGAAGGGATGGTGGACGAGAATATCCCCGTCGCGAATTGCGTCGAAGATCGAACGAGATGAGTCCCGCAGCTCCGGCGGAGTCACCGGGATGAATGGCGGATCGCGCAGCTCAGCGATGTTCATCGTAGCAAGCCACATCAAATCGCCGAGATCGAGCAATGGCCCGGTCTCCACGAAATCGGACTCGGAAAGCATTGGCATTTCCGGCGGTTGATCGTCCAATAGCTCGCGGAGAATCATGTCACGCAGCTCTCGCGAAATGCCCTTCTCCACTTCGACTCGCACTACTTCGGCGAACCGGCGCTTGAAAACCTGCTCCTCGATAGCGGTAAGAAGGTCGTCGTCCTCATCGAAGGCGGCGGGGTCGAGGTCCGAATAACGGGTCACGCGGAAGGTGCCGAAGGCACCGATCTCCATCCCGGGGAAGAAGGCCTTCAGATTCGCGCCAACAACCTGCTCGAGCGGGACGAAGTGCTTCTCGGGGCCAAACGGAACCCAGCGCGGGAGACTCTTTGGTATTCTGATTCGTGCGAGCCGAGATGCGTCGGTTGTCGGATCTTTTATCTGGACCGCGAGCAATAGCGCAAGATTGGGGATGTATGGGAAAGGAGTAGCCGGCTCGACTGCGATGGGCGTAAGCACCGGAAAGATCTGCGATTGGAAGAACTGATCGACTCGCTCGCAATCAGCGCGAGAAAGCTCGTTCATCCCAACGATCTTGATGTCGTGCTGCTCCAGCTCTGGCAGCAGCACATCGTAGAGGCACTTGCGCTGCAGCTCCATCAGCTCAGCGACGCGCGCGTCGATGGCATCAAGCTGCTGGGGTTGCGGAATACCGTCGGCGCCAGTGTGCTGGATGCCGGCGATGACCTGGCGTCGCAATCCTGCCACTCGCACCATGTAGAACTCGTCCAGATTGGTGCTGAAGATCGACAGAAATTTTACGCGCTCGAGCAGCCGGTTCCTCGGGTCGAACGCCTCGTGCAGGACCCGGGCGTTGAACTCGAGCCAGCTCAGCTCGCGATTGATGTATAGGGAAGGATCGGGGGGCATGTTCTCTTTTCGATAGCCAGACTGAAATATGTGCCGCCGCGCGGTTAAATTCCTCACCATCTCACCGGATCGGAGACGTGGGGCACACTGACGCTGTCGTCGTTCTCACCACCCTCGCCAATACTGACGAAGCCGCGAAGTTCGTTCGGGCACTGCTCGATCGGCGCCTCGTTGCCTGCGGCACGATTTTGCCAGCGGCCAGGTCGCTCTACCGCTGGGAGGACAAACTGGCGGACGAGACCGAGGTCGTGGTGATGCTCAAGACGCGATCCGGCGCGATTCACGGCCTCGAGCGCGCGTTCAAGGAGCTCCACCCCTACAAGGTTCCTGAGCTTCTCGCGGTTCCGGTAACCGGTGGTCTCGAACGCTACCTTGGCTGGATCAACAGCGAGACGAGCCTAACAATCGTCTAAATCGTCTTATAGGGGTGAGATCCCGCCCCTTTTTCAGCAGCCAGTCTCAATGCAATCGAAGCGTGCAGTGCTTGCGGTGATCATCGTCGCGCTCTGGTTGGGCGGCATGGCGATGATGTTTCGCCACAATGCGACCCGGAGTGAGGCACAGCAGCTGACCGAGGTTGCCCTGAGACTTCAGCCGGCAACGTTTTATTACGTCGTCGAGAGCGACGGACAACAAATCGGCGCGGCATCATCTGCGGTCGATACGACGGTCAACACACTCGTCAGCGAGGAGTATTTCGTCGGTGATTATCCAACGCCGAAATCGGTCGAACGAACTTCGGCGCGCTGGCAGACGAGATTAACGCGCGGATTCCGACTCGCGGATCTCACGATCGACATTGCCCGACAAACGCGTCCCTTCTCGATCAACGCTTCTGTCGAAGAGGATACTCTTCTGTTCATTGCGGGGACGAAGACGACGGGCGGGCATCCACCGGCGCGTTACACTTTCAAGCCTCCACTATTTACTCCGTCGCTGGCACCGGTCGCTTTCATGCTGGGCGGTCCGCATATGATCGGACGCAAGCAGACGATGTCAGTATTCGATCCGACCACTCGCATCGTTATCCGACCCGAGCTTCAGATCCGGGCCGAGTCGCTGTTCACTGTCGTGGATAGCGCGGCGCTGGATCCGAACGGCAGCTGGGCACCGGCGCATCGCGATACCGTACGTGCCTGGCGCATTGAAGGAGCGCCGACCGGCATGACCACGTGGGTCGATGCCGAGGGACGACTTGTTGCGGCGCGGGCGGGAAGGCTCTCCGCGATTCGCACCGCCTTTGAAATCGCATTCAAGAACGTAAAAGCCAAATGATAGAACTTCGTGCTCTAACCAAGAAATACGGTTCCTTTACAGCTGTCGATTCAATCGATCTGTCGGTTCCGGACGGCGAGCTGTTTGGATTTCTGGGTCCAAACGGCGCCGGGAAGACAACGACACTGCGCATGATCGCGGGAATCCTTCAGCCCACCGCCGGCAGCATTCATCTCGCGGGAATCGATCTCGCCGAAGATCCGCTCGCTGCGAAATCAAAGCTCGGCTTCATTCCCGACCGCCCATTTATTTACGAGAAGCTCACCGGTGCTGAATTCCTGCGCTTCGTCGGCGGACTTTACGGGCAAAACGGTGACAAGCTCGAGCACCGGGGACGCGAGCTGATGGCGCTGTTCGATCTCGAGGAGTGGGCAGACGAGTTGGTCGAGAGCTACAGCCACGGGATGCGGCAGAAGCTCATAATCTCGAGCGCGTTCATTCATCGACCCGAAGTCATCGTCGTCGATGAACCGATGGTCGGTCTGGATCCGAAGGCATCGCGGATTCTCAAGGATCTGTTCCGCGAGTACGTGCGGCGCGGACACACTATCATGATGTCCACCCACACGCTCGAGGTGGCCGAGACGCTCTGCGACCGCATCGCGATCATTCAGCACGGGAAAATCCGCGCTGTCGGGACGATTCAGGAGCTGCGCACGC
>DASWCI010000028.1:0-4901 GCA_036390195.1 Gemmatimonadaceae bacterium | reverse complement strand
CGTCCCGCTCGCCGATCACGTAGAACCCATCCCACACCTCGCCGAACGTGAAACCGAGCCGCTGGTAGTAGGCGATCGAGCGCGCAAGGTCGTCGACCAGGAACTGCGGGGCGAATGAGGTCACCCGCGGTGTCGTGTGAGTGGTCGTCATGGAGTATTCTCAACGCGGTAATGCAGTTGAACCACACCGTCTTCGAATCGTTCGACGGACTGCAAACTTAAGGGCACGTGGCGGTGACGCCGCGCTAATGAGTGGAATGCCATCCCCGATGAACACTGGGGCCACAGTGATGACGAACTCGTCGATGGCGTGTTCGTCAAGAAAGGAGGCGATAAGCTCGCCGCCGCCCATCAACCAGATATCCTTGCCAGGCCGCTCTCGAAGACGTCTCACGAATGGGCCGATGGCTCCGTTCACGAACTCCACACCTGATAGGGCGTCGGCTGGTGGCGCATGACGGGAGAAGACGATGTGACGATTCTCGTTCGAGTCGAACTTCGCTCCCATGCGCAGGCTCGCATCGTATGTCTTTCGGCCAAGCAGCTTCGTGTCGATCGACCGCATGAAGGCGCTCATGCCATAGAAACCTTCGGGCTTGGGGCGGGACGTCAGCCATTCGAGGTCACCGTCGGGACGCGCGATGTAGCCGTCCGCGCTGGTTCCGACGTGAACGATGACCCTTCTGCTCACTCGGAAAGAGGAAAGAGCAGCTCATTCCCGTCGGGGTCGTCGATCTGGATTGAGTCGTATCCCCACCAGGTTTCCTTGCTCGGGACAGAGCGCTCGACGAGCTCACGGCGAAGCTCTGCGAGCCCGTCCGCGGTCAGCTCGACGAACAGGCGCGCCTTGCCTCGGCGCGTGGCGTCCTCACAGAGGATGATCTCGCATTCTCCGTGATTCACCTGGCACACCGTTCCCGCGCCGTCGCCGGAGTGCCAACTCTTCTCGAAGCCGAGCATGTCGACGTAGAAACGAATCGCGCAGTTCATGTCGGCGACGAAGAAGACCGGGCGTGCGTACCACCGGTGAACAATGTGGGTTCTCACGGCTTGTTCCGTCATTCTCCCTCCTTCCGGGCAATCGCGATTCGCATGTAGAAACCCCGGTCGACCTTAGCTTTCCCCTGGGCGAACCGAACGTTCCAGTCGGTGATGCTTGAATCCTCGCGGACGACAAAGCCAACGGACCGCAGGTCGGCAGCCATCTCCTCGGCTGACCAGGCGCTGATTTGCGGCTCGCCGATCAATCGGAACATCAGGCGCGCGAAGAGTCGGCGATGAAGAGTATGGTAGTTCACGATCAGAGTCGACCCGGGCGCACTTCTGCGGGCGATGTCGGCGAGGGTGGCACGCATCGCGTCGCGAGTGAGGTACATGACCACGCCTTCCCAGATCCAGCAGGTTGGCGACGATGGGTCGTGTCCGGCGCGATTCACAACAGTGTCGAGCGACTCCAACTCAAAGTTCGTCGGGACAAAGCTGACGATGCCGGTGGACGACGGCAGCTCAGACAGGTGCTTGCGCTTGTCACCCTGCGTGGCCGGATGATCGACCTCGAAGACCTTCACACCGGCCAGCTCGGGCATGCGCCAGGCGCGTCCGTCGTAACCAGCGCCGAGGATTACGAGCTGCTTCGCGCCGCGCGCTCGGTCTTGGCGAGACTCCGCTTTCCCTTCTCGCTGAGAAAGACGCGCGCAGTCGGGTCGTGAAAATCCGGGATGTGCGACAGGCCGGCATCGGCGAGGGCGCGGCCGTGCGCGACGAAGTGAGCGGTCCGGCTGGGGCGCTCAGCTTTCACGATTTCGGGCACAGGCGCCAGGCGGACATGCGGATCATGATACTCTCAAGGCGTTCAACCGCAATGCTCCCTTAGATCCCGCGCTCGTCAGTTGCAGCGTTCGTTACTGCGCCGCCTAAATATGACTTGACAGGCATATGACCAAGTAGGTATATATGCTCCCATGGAATCATCGTTCGCGATCATAGCGGACCCGAACCGCCGGACCATCCTCAGTCTCCTGGCGTCGTCGGAGCGCTCCGTCGGCGAGATCGAGCGCAGGCTGCGGATGCCGCAGACCTCCGTGTCCAAGCACCTCCGCGTGTTGCGGGAGGCCGGCTTCGTGGAGGCGCGCGTCGAAGCCCAGCGGCGCGTCTATCGGCTTCGGCCCGAGCCGCTCAAGGAAGTCGACGCCTGGCTGGCACCCTTCCGCCGCTACTGGTCGGCCCACGTCGATAAGCTCGAACGCCACCTCGATCGGATGGCGCAGACCCCCAAGACCCCCAGGAAAGGAAAGAAGCGATGAGCACACGTGAGAAGTACGCGCCTGGCCCCGCGGCCGGAGCCAAGGTCCAGAAGGATGGAGAGAAGTGGACGCTCGTCCTCGTGCGCGAGCTGCGCCATCCGCCGGCAAAGGTTTGGGAGGCGCTCACGGATCCGGAGCAGCTCCGCGAATGGGCGCCGTTCGATTCTGACCGGAACCTCGGGGCCGTTGGCACCGCAAAGCTCTCGACGTTCGGAGCGCCCCACGTCTCGGAGACCCACGTGAAGCGGGCTGACGCGCCGAGAGTACTCGAATATGACTGGGGTGGAGGCGACATCCGCTGGCAGCTGGAGCCGCTCGGCGGCGGCGGCACCCGGCTCACGCTTTGGGCCAACATCGACCGTCGATACATATCGATGGGCGCTGCGGGCTGGCACATCTGCCTCGATGTGCTGGATCAGCTTCTCGCCGGTCAGCCCATTGGACGCATGGCCGGCCCCGAGGTCATGAAGTTTGGCGGCTGGCAGCGATTGAACGCCGAGTACGCAAAGCAGTTCGGCGTCGAGACCCCACGTTGACTAACCCACGGACCTGAACATGACCCGCTCCAAAGGAATCGTCATCGGCTTCTGGATCGTCACCGCAATCTTCTGTCTGCAGATAAGCTTCACCGCCTACGCAACGTCCAGGATGGGAACATGAAAAAGTCGGGCGCTAGCCAAGGCCAGTCGGCATCGGAGCACATCTCGAAAAGAATCGCCGAGCTCGGGGATTGGCGCGGCGAAACTCTCAGCAGAATGCGCAAGCTTATCAAGGAAGCAGACCCGGACATCGTCGAGGAGTGGAAGTGGGTCAAAGCAACCAAACCGGGCACCCCGGTTTGGTCGCACGACGGCATCATCTGCACTGGCGAATCCTACAAGAATGTCGTGAAGCTTACCTTCGCCAAGGGCGCGTCTCTGAAGGATCCGGCCCGTCTGTTCAACTCGAGTCTCGACGGAAACGTACGCCGCGCGATCGACATCCACGAAGGTCACAAGGTCGACGAGTCTGCGTTCAAGGCACTCATCCGCGAGGCCGTGGCGCTGAACACTGTCTAACTCAGCTCACAGCTTTTTTCACGAGGGCGCCGATCCTTGCCTCGTCGGCGGGATTCAATTCCTTCAGCGCGAAGGCGGTCGGCCACATGTGGCCATCGTCGAGGTTCGCCTTGTTGCTGAAGCCGAGCGTTGCGTACCTCGTCTTGAACTTCTGCGCTCCTTGGAAGAAGCAGACGACGTTGCCCTCCTTGGCATACGCGGGCATCCCGTACCAGAGTTTCGGCGAGAGTCCCGGTGCGCTGGTTTTGATGATGGCATGGAGCCGCTCGCCCATGATGCGATCCGGTGGCGGCATCGTGGCGATCTTTGCGAGCACGGCGCTTTCATCGCTCGCCTTCCCCGCGCCCGGGCGGCGACCCCCGGCGGCCTTTAGCTCTTGGGCGCGCTCCCGCATCGCTGCTCGTTCGTCGTCCGTAAATCCCTTGGACGCTTCGCCTGTCGCGGCGGTTCTCTTGGCGGATTTCTGTGGACCCTTCTTTACTGGCTTCTTTTCAGCCATCGTGTCCGCTCACCTGCTCGGTATGGTCCTGGACCTTTCTGGCTTGGCTGCGGAGCACGAGATACAGCAGGATGGACGCGACCGCGCCCAATGTGTCCATCAGCATATCCTTCTGAGCGTCCCAGATGTCACCCTGGCTGCCCAGAAAGTCCGCCCCCGCCTCGGCGTTGCCGCCATAGGCGGCATACACCCACTCAATCAGCTCGTATGACATCGCAACGAAGCTGATCGCGAAGATGGCGAAGAGACATGCCATGGCCACGCTCATCTGCTTCCTGATGATCAGGTATTCGGCGATGCCGAACGCATAGAAGCCCACGCTGAAATGGCCGATCCGGTCGTACATATTGCGCTTGAACCCGAATGCGTGGCTGAACCAGTCGAACGGCACCCGCTCGAATGTGTAGTGCCCTCCAATCGTGTGCCAATACGGAAGGATCGACATCAGAATGTAGGCAAGGGCGGAGAACCTCACGCCGCGCATGTACAGAACGACGAGGGTGAGCACGACGAGGAGAATAGGGATGTTCTCGGCCCACCATACCGCACGGTCGTACGGAGCGATCGCGCCCCAGATGAAAAGAACCACGTAGGCGGCGAGCAGGATGTGCGGAATGCGATCACTGAATCTCTTCATTCGCTGGCGGAATAATGGACGCTCCCTGGAAGCTGCCTAACGCCCCAGTTCAGCTGCGAGCGATTCTAACAAGATAGCGCGAGAAAGCTCGCGCAGGCGCGACGCTCGACTAGCGATCAACCTAACGATTAACACGCGCTCGTCTGCTGCAACTACCGTTAGATAGCCGTTGCTTCACGACATCTCTGTGATTCGAATGACAGCGACATGCCAACGTCCGCGCTCACGTTTAACGACAACATTACTTAACGTGTCGCAAAAACTGCCGCAGCCTTGCTCGACCACTAAGAGTGCGACATTTCCATCAGCGCTGTAACCAATTGAGGAGAAGGAAATACTCCCGTTGGAGCCTGGATATCTGCGATAAAACTCGCTCCAGTACGGTTCCGGACCATTGTGCAGAA
>DASWCI010000027.1:0-10098 GCA_036390195.1 Gemmatimonadaceae bacterium | reverse complement strand
CGATCAGGAATTTCTTCTCGCCCTTTTCGAGCTCATCGAGAACCTTCTGCTTCAGCTCCTGACGATTGCCTACGATCAGCTGACCTTCGACGTCCACCACAACGACCTCTGCCTGTTTCTTGATCGAGAAACTCATTCAGTTTATCTCCAGTGTGGTTCTAACCGCTCAGCTCGCGCGAGACTAAGCCCGCCCGGCCGATTGCAGTGCTGCAATTGCGGCCACGTTAATAATGTCCTCACGGTCGGCGCCGCGCGAGAGATCGGCGACGGGACGCGCGAAGCCCTGAAGTATCGGACCCAGCGCCTGCGCGCCGCCCACTCGCTGCACCAGTTTGTAAGCGATGTTCCCGGCATCCAGCGATGGGAACACTAACACATTGGCTCTTCCGGCTACCGGACTGGATGGTGATTTCCGGGCGGCAACCGTCGGAGCCAGCGCGGCATCTCCTTGCAATTCTCCGTCCACTGCGAGGTCAGGTGCACGTTGTCTGATTATAGCAAGCGCTTCCCGTACGAGATCGACGCTCGGCCCCGCTGCGCTGCCGTGAGTGCTGAATGAGAGCAGTGCCACCCGCGGCTCGTCGCCCACTATGAGCTTTCGGTCGTGCGCTGCTGCGAGTGCAATGTCGGCGAGATTCTCGGCGGTTGGGTACGGTATCACGGCGCAGTCAGTGAAGGTCAGGACTTCACTCACGTCGGCGCCGACCGGGACAACCATGTAGAACGCACTCGAAGCAACGCGGACACCGGGTGCCACACCGACATTACGGAGAGCACTTCGTAACACATCGGCTGTCCTATAGACTGCGCCCGCCACGCAAGCGTCTGCTTCACCCGCGGCTACCAGTCGATGCGCAAACTCGAGCGCCGATCCATCCTCGAGCAGAATCGAATCAAGACCAGCTCGGGTGACGGCGTCGGCCACTGGCGAGCCATCAACGACCAGAACCGGAGTCGCCATTCCCGATCTGGCAATCTCGCTCGCGGCTGACATGACCCGCTCGTCCCCGCTCTCGGGAAACACTATCCGTCGTTGAAGCCTGGCCGCCCGCTGGCGGATTCTTTCTACGAAGGTCACAACGCACTCAACGCTTCGACCGCACCGGCCCGTTCTCGAATTTTTTTGCCAATGCCTTCGCGACGGCCGGATGTACGAGGCCTTTCAGATTTCCGTTGTGCTGGGCGACTTCACGCACGACACTAGAACTGATGTAGGTGGTTTCCACCGATGGAACCATGAACACCGTCTCGAAATTCTCGGACATGTGCCGATTCATGAGCGCCATCTGGAACTCGTATTCGAAGTCGCTCACTGCCCGAAGTCCACGGATGTTGAGCTTGGCGCCGATCTTCTTGGCGAAGTCGACGAGCAGGCCCTCGAACTGCGTGACTTCCACGTGCTTGTTGTCGGCGGTGGCAGCCCGAATGAGCTCGACCCGTTCGTTGGTCGTAAAGAGCGCTCGTTTCGAGGAATTCACGGCGACCGCGACAACGAGATGATCGATGAACTCGCAGCTTCGCTGGATCAGGTCCTCGTGGCCGCGCGTGATCGGGTCAAAGCTTCCAGCATAGATGGCTGTGATCACCACGTCACTCCTCGGTCCGGTAGAAGGTGATTGCCGTCGAGCCATACTTGCGTGTGTCTCCTCCGTCCGGCATCGCGATCTTCGCCGCGTGCTCGATGCTCAATACTCTGCTGAAGGGCAAATCTATCCAGCGTTCCGCCAGCTTCGCTGCATCGGCGGTTGCATAAGGTGGATCAGCGAAGGCGATGTCGTAAGCGAGCACTCCAAGCGCTTCCGCGAAAGGCAGCGCTGACTTTCGATGAATGGTCGCCACGTCTAGCGCGCCGAGCGCGTCGATATTCTCTCGCAGCACGCGAAGGCTTTTCGGATCCTTTTCGACGAAGTCGGCGGTGACCGCTCCACGGGACAGCGCTTCCAACCCGAGCGCGCCAGAACCCGCGTAGAGATCGAGCACCCGTGAGCTCGGGAGATCGAGCTGCAGGATGCTCATCCAGGCTTCACGAACACGATCGAGGGTCGGCCTCACACACGAGCCGGGCGGGGCGCTAATCCGACGCCCGCGCCACCGGCCAGCGACTATGCGCACCTCTCGCTCAGTCTAACGTCGGCAATGCGTGCCTGAAGGTAACTTTCTCCGCGATAGTCATCGCGCTCGAGCCTGAAGGCGACATCGACTTTCGTTCCGGGCTGAAATTCATTCGCGCGGTCGGCCAGACCCCACCCGAGCGCCTCGAGCGATCCTGTTCCGGTGTCGAGCACGAGCTTGAGTCCGTGCTCCCCGACCACTCTCGGTGGGCGCGCAATGATGACGTCGCGAGCGAGGAGAACCGGTGCTGGGTTCCCGATTCCGAACGGCTCGAAGTGACGAAAGAGAGACTCAATCCGACCGTCGAGCCCTTCGATACTCACCTCGAGATCGACGCGTATCTCCGGCACCAGATCAGCCGGAGTGAGCTCTGACCTTGCGATCTCATTGAATCGCGTAGCGAAGGCCGCGACTTTGTCTCGCGCGATTGTCACACCGGCCGCTGCACGATGTCCCCCGTATCGGAGCAGCTGTTCGCGCGCGCGCCCGAGCGCTCCATGAAGATCGAACTTCGGTATCGATCTGCCCGATCCTTTGCCTTGATCACCCGAAAGCGCGATCAGGACCGTCGGTCTCCCAAACTCCTCGACCAGTCGTGACGCAACTATGCCGATCACACCCGGGTGCCAGTCATCATCCGCCAGCACGATCGAGAACATCTCGTTGAGATCCATCGCCAGGACCTTCTCACGCGCCTGCTCGAGTGTGGCGCGATCGATCTCCTGGCGGCGGTGATTCAGTTCCTCGAGGTCGCGGGCGATGGTGTTAGCCTCGTGCTCATTTTCCGTAAGAAGAAGCTCGACGCCACGGATCGCATGGCCCAGTCTTCCCGCCGCGTTCAGTCTCGGCGCGAGAATGAAACCGATTCTTCCGGCCGTGAGCTGTCTTCGATCCAGGCCGGCAGCCCTCAAAAGCGCCCGCATTCCAATGTTGCGAGTCTCGGCGAGCATCCTCAGGCCGTAACGAACGAAGACGCGATTCTCGCCACGAAGTGGCGCAACGTCAGCTATTGTCGCGAGCGCAACGAGGTCGAGCATCGCCCAGATGAAATTTTCGTTAGCGCCAAGCGCGCGGGCGAGGGCAAGCGCGAGCTTGAACGTCACGCCCACAGCGGCGAGATCCTTGTCGGGATACCCGCATCCACTGCGCTTAGGATTGAGAATCGACAGACAATCCGGCAACTCGCCGCTCGGTAGGTGATGGTCGGTGACAATAACATCGATCCCCACTCGGCAGAGACGCGCAACCGGTGAAACAGCAGCCGTCCCGCAGTCACACGTGACCACGACCTTCGCTCCCGCGGCGATGGCGGCGTCGACTCCTGCATCGCTCAGGTCATAACCATCCTCAATGCGCCGAGGAATAAAAGGAGTTGCCTTGCCGCCCAGGACACGAATCACCCGAGTGAGAATCGTCGTCGAGCAGATGCCGTCGACGTCGTAGTCGCCGTGAATGAAGACCAGGTCTTGCTCTCGTACCGCGCGCGCAAGCCGCTCGACCGCTTTGTCCATCGAGAGGAAACTGAGGGGATCGTGCAGCTTATCGAGCTTCGGCCGGAGGAAGAGCTTGGCATCCTCCGCGGTTACAAAGCCTCGGATCAACAGCAGTCTGCAAACGATTTCTGGGAGCGACAATGCTTCCACCAGCGCGCGAACGGCGTCTTCATCGGGAGGTTTGGGAAGGATCCAGCGCGCTGGCCGAACTGGTCGCGTTGATGCCGGTGGAGCGGTTTGTTCCGAGGTGAGTGTAGTCACTGTCGCAAGTTAGAAAGTGCCACGAGCGGTCTCAAGCGTGATCATGCTCCCTCCGCATACAGCAGAACTCCGCACGCCTCGCACACTTCTATCTGTCCGCTTCCCGCCATGATGTTTCGCCGCTGGAGCGGCACCGCTGTGTCGCAGTTCCCGCACGAGCCGCCGCGAAGGGCATAGAGCGCCTGGGTTCGCTTCCCTCTGATCCGGTCGTACTTGCCGAGCATTGGCCGCGAAACCGAACCCGCCCTGCCATCCCGGTCGCGCCTGGCTTCATCGAGCTGTGCCTGAAGAGCGGACCGTTTCGCTTCGATCTCGGGCCGAGCCGCCTGCTGCTCTTCCTCCAGCGCGACAAGTGCCTGCTTCGACGCAGTTACGGCGGCGTTCATCTCATTTATGCGGCGTCCGAGAATCGCCAGCTCAGTTTCGTCTTCGGCCATCAGCCGTCGAGTGGACTCGACCTGCGCTGTTGCTGCGGTCGCTTCCCGCATCCGCTTCACATCCTCGAGCTGATGGAGATTCCGCTCCTGGAGGAGTTTGTGTTGCGCGAGCCGACCTTGGAGCTCACGCTGCTTTTTTTCCTCAACTTGCACTGCCGCCTCCGCGCGCGCGAGTGCAGCGACAGCCTGTTCTCGTTTCTTGTCAAAATCCGCAAGCTGGGGATCGAGAGAGCGCAGCTGTTTTTCGATCTCCCGGATCTTCAGGTCGTCCTGTTGCAGCGCCAGCAGCGCTTCAACCTCCTGTTGCATCCGCCCTCCAAATCATCGTGCCCCCGTTCGTCTGAACTTCTTGAAGTAGTTTCGGCCCGTTGCCTTCAGTTCCTTTCTGATCTCGTCCTTTTCGGCTATCAGTTTGTCCTTTTGCGCTCCCTCAGCCAGCGGAATGATCCGGTCGAGATCCGCGGCGCGCTGGTCCAGGTCGCGCGCTCTGAGCGTCGCAAGGCTGTCGCTGATCGTGCGGTCGACATCGATGTGTATCGCCCCTTCCGCGAGAATGTCCTCGAGCGTCGCGATCGCTTCCTCATCGAGATTCGCAGTAAGGTTTTCGATTGTTGAGTCTGGCCCGGCCGCTATTAGTGCCCGGTAGAGCGTCCGGTATTCGGGGTCACGAAAACGCCCCTCGCCCAGTTTCTCGACGATCTGCTCGACACGCGAGCGATTGAGCAGCATCGCGCGCAACAACTCGCGCTCCGCCGACGCCCCTCGCTCGGCGTACCCAGCTCGCCTTTCTCCGCGGCGTACCCTCGCTTCGGGAGAGATCCGCGGCGCTGGTGGTGAGGACGCAACGACTCTCGGGGTTGCTCTGCCTCGGATCTCTCGCTCGAGGACTTCGCGCGCCACTCCGCTCACCTCGCTCGCCCTCGAGATATAGAGATCGCGCATGATCTCGTCGGAAGTTGCGCGGACAGTTGGCAATAAACGATCCAGAGCGCGTCGTTTTTTCTGCAGTTCGGTGAACATCCCGGCGCGCTCGAGGAGCTGAATCTTTCTCTCGAATACGTCGATCGCATCTCGCATGCGGGCGCTCATCGCGGCGGCGCCGTGCGCTTTGACGAAGGTGTCGGGATCTTCTCCCTCCGGCAGCGTTACGACTCTTACCGCAACACCCTGACGCAATAACTCATCGCCGGAGCGGAAGGTCGCCTGCAAGCCGGGCTTGTCGCTGTCATAAAGCAGGAAGACGTTCTTCGTCAGCTTTCTCAGTGCCGCTGCCTGCGCATCGGTGAGCGCTGTTCCCATCGGCGCCACGACCGCCGAGAGCCCCGCGGTCATCAGGCGTACGACGTCGAAATATCCCTCGACCACCAGCGCGTGGTCTTCCCGCCGAATGTCGTTCTTCGCCCAGTTCAGCCCGTACAGCGTTCGTCCTTTGGAGAACGCCGCCGACTCCGGCGAATTCAAATACTTCGGCTCGCCGGGTCCGAGCAGTCGTCCTCCAAACCCAATATTGCGACCCATCGCGTCGAGAATCGGGAACATGAGGCGGCCACGAAAGCGTGGTCGCGGCTCGCTTCCGTCCTCGCCCGGCACGAGCAAACCCGCACTCGCGAGACGCGGCTCGTCGAAGCCCAGGGTGCCCATGTAATTTCTGAGCAACCCGATCTCACGAGGAGCAAAGCCAATCCCGAACTGTTCCGCGACCTCGCGCGAAATGTCGCGCTGAGCGAGATACTCGCGTGCCTGCGCACCGAGCGGGTCATCCCATAGAATTTTCTGGAAGTAAGCCGCTGCAGTCGCGTTCACTTCCCACAGCGGCTCGCGCGGGTCAGGTCCCTCACCGCGTTTATTGATCTCGCGTACCTCGACGCCGGATTTCTCGCCGACCATCTTCACCGCTGCCGGCCATTCGACGCCGAGTCTCTTCTGCAGGAAGCGGAACACATCGCCGCCTTCGTGGCAAACGAAGCAGTAGTACATTCGCTTCTTCGGGGACACGGAGAAGTTGCGGTGCGTTCCCTGGTGGAACGGACATGGGCCGCGGAAGTCGGCGCCGGCACGCTTCAGATTCACGTAATCGCCGATGATCTGCACGATGTCGGCGGCATCGCGGACGTGCTCGACAACTTCGTCCGGTATCACTTAAGCTCCACCACAGTGACGCCCGCACCGCCCTCGTTCCAGGCGCCGAGCCGAAAGTTCGTCACCCGCGATTCTTTGCGAAGCATCTCGGCAACGCGCTCGCGCAGCGCACCCGTTCCTTTCCCATGAATGATGCGAAGCGTCTTGAGATCCGCGCGAATCGCGGCGTCGACCGCCTGCATGACGATGTCATCGACCTCCCCAACGCGCATCCCGCGTAAGTCGATCTCACTCGGCGCGTGGACTTCGGGAAGATCCCCCTGAATGGCTACAGCGACTTCAGGTGCGGCTGCCTCGGCGCTTGAGAGACGCAACGAGCTACGCGGAACCGCGAGCTTCATCACACCTACGGCTACCACCGCTTCGCCGCTGCGGATTTCGACGACGCGGCCGACTCGGCCATCAAGGGTCTCAACCTCCACAAAATCACCGATTCCTACCTCAGCTTCACTGCCGGTTTTGGGCTCGCCCAACGTTTCTCGGTCGAGACGGTCCAGCTCGCGACCCTGCTCGTGCGCCAGGTTCTCGACGCGCCTTCGCGCTTCGCGCGCTGCCTCTTCACCGTGTTCGGACGCAGACTTCAGCTCGCGAATTGTACGCTCCACCTCGGCGCGCGCTTCGAGAAGATACTGTCTCGCCTCGCGTCGTGACGTGCGCTCGACCTCGCGCTCGCGCTCCCTCACATTGCTTTCGCGCTCGGCAACACGACGCGCGCGCTCCCTTGCATCTTCGGCAATGCTGCCAGCCTCTCGCTCGGCCGCGGTCAACGCTTTCTCGCGCGCCTCGAGGTCCGCAAGAAGTGCGGTGACTCTTCTTTCGTCGACTGGTATGCGCTCATCAGCTCTGGTGAGGACTTCGCTCGGAAGATTCAGGCGCCGAGCGATGCTGATTCCGTACGAGCGACCCGGGACTCCCTTGGTGAGCCGATAAGTAGGCGCGAGCGCCACGGCGTCGAACTGAAGCGACGCATTGACGACGCCATCGACCTGCGTCGCAAGCTCCTTCAGCGCTCCGAGATGTGTGGTAGCTATAGAAAGCGTTCCACGAGCGGTAAGCGCCTCGAGAATCGCGCCGCCCAGCGCCGCGCCCTCGATGGGATCGGTGCCGGAGCCGAGCTCGTCGATGAGAACCAGCGAATGTTTAGTCGCCGAGCTCAGCACCTCGGCGAGATTTTTGAGATGCGCACTGAAAGTCGACAAGCTCGCAAGAATGGATTGCTCGTCGCCGACGTCGGCGTAGATGTTGTCAAAGATTGCGACTCGTGAGCCGGGATCCACCGGCGCTGGAATACCGGACTGAACCAAGGCCGAGAAGAGTCCCAAGGCCTTAAGCAAAACAGTCTTTCCGCCCGTGTTCGGTCCGGAGACGAGAAGTGTTCGCTCGTCACCCGACATTTCCAGGTCGAAAGGAACCACTTCGATTCCTTGCGCCATCAGCAGCGGGTGCCTGCCCTGCACGATCGCGAATCCTTCGGTTGAATCCGACAGTTCAGCGGGGGCACAACGAAACTCGATTGCATATCGCGCGCGCGCAACCAGTGAATCGAGAGTGATCAGTGCCTCGAGTGAATCTTCAAGTGCTTCACGATGCGGGCGAAGTTTTTCCGTCAGGTCTGCGAGGATTCGGTCGATTTCTTCGATCTCTTCGATCTGAAGCTCACGGATGCGATTGCCTGCCTCCACCGCTGCTGGCGGCTCGACGAAGAGCGTGCCGCCGGTCGCCGAGGCGTCGTGGACGATCCCACCGACCGCGCCTTGCGCTTCCCGACGCACGGGAATCACGAAACGACCGTTGCGGACTGTCACCGACATGTCGGCGACGCGCTGGTGGGGCTCGAGCTTCGCCATAGCGCGCTCAAGAAGCTTGATCAACTCCCTCTGAGACCCCTTGAGCTCGCGGCGAATTTTCTTGAGAGTGGAGGAAGCATCGTCCCGAACCTGGGCGTCTTCGTCAATCGCGCGCTCAATCGCGTCCTCGACGCCCTTGTTGGTGAAGAGAGATTCGATCTGGCCGGCGAGAACGGCTGCAACCATCGGTGATGCACGCTCAGCACGCAGCGATTCACGGGTTACGCGCGAGCTGCGCAGCAGGGCGCCGACGACGAGGAGGTCCGGCGCTGTGAGCGATGCACCTTCGACTCGCAGGCGAGTCAACGCTGCCCTCGCATCGGGCACAGCGAGGAGATGCCACGGCTCCTCAGCCGACAATAGTGAACGGACCGCCGCCACCCGGGCATGCTCGCGCTTGATCGTCTCGCGATCAGTGATCGGCGTGAGCTCCTTTACACGGTCCGCGCCGAGTGGAGACGTCGCACGCTCGGCGATCAGCGCAAGGGTCCGCGGAAATTCAATGACGTGGAGCGCGTGCGCATTCATGCGTGATCATACACCTGATTGTGAGAACACATCCCGCTTCCCGCTTCCCGCTTCCCGCTTCGGCACGGCGGCGCGAAAAACAAAACCCGAGCTTGCGAGGGTGGTCGCGAGCTCGGGTTTGGTGATTCTGCGGAGCGAGTTTTTCACCCCTGTTTGCTCAGCTCCTCTCGAGCAATGGCGTTGATCGTGCTGCCGTCTGCCCGACCTTTGTACTGGGGGAGAACCTTGCCCATGACTGCTCCAATTTGCGTCGCGCCGCCAGCGATTGCCGCTTTCACCGCGGCGCGAAGCTCGTCTTCGCTCACCTGAGCGGGAAGGTATTTCTCGAGTGCGGTCGCTTCGGCTGTCTCTTTGTCAGCGAGGTCCTTGCGACCACCCTTCGTGTACATCTCCACCGATTCACGCCTGCGCTTGATCGACTTGCGCAGGACATCGATCACATCCGCATCCGCGGGCTCGCGTCTCAGCTCGATCTTCTTGTTTTTGATCTCGGAGAGGACGGTGCTGAGGAGGAGCGTGCCAGCCTTGTCCTGAGATTTGCGAGCCGAATTCAGGTCGCCCTGCAGGCGGGCGAGCAGCTCTGACATTCCCTAGACGTGACGGGTGCGACGATTCTTCCGCATCGCCGTGTTGAGCTTGCGCTTCCTGCGCTCACTCGGCTTTTCGTAATGACGATGCTTGCGGAGATCGGAGAGTATGCCCGCCTTCTCGCATTTCTTCTTGAAGCGCTTTAGCGCGCGCTCAAAGTTCTCGTCGTCATGGATTATGACTTCCGACAAAATCTGCTTCCCCCCTTCGTGGCGACGCTGGTCGCCTGCTTGTGTATAGACCATGAAACCTAGACGGCGCGGAGGGATGGGTCAAGCAAATCCGCTCTCATTTCGATTGGTCAGACATCGTCGAATAAAGCGTGAAGAGCGTACATCTTTGCCGGTACGTCGGGATTCTCGGACACCACGCTCTGGTTGCGCTGCCTCCGAACGATCATAGACGATCGGTTTTGCTTGCCCGCGATGGCCCGCCCGCAGTTAGCGGGGGCGTTGCCAAGCTCAGCGCCTCCGCCGCGAGGTGGGGATCAGCCCGCGCAAAGGGGCGGCGCTGCGCGCCGGCGGCGCAACGCGCCGCTGCAGTTACAGATCTGTGCAGGGAGGTGAGGGTGTCCTCGTAGGCGGCGCCTCGCGTAGCAAGAGACTCGCGATGATAAACCCCAAAGTCTCAGCCCGCGCGGAGCGAGCGAGGCTCGCAGCGTGTAAGCGAGTTAGCCGCCGAAGAGGACACCCT